>JBJOON010000041.1:0-12463 GCA_046051235.1 Bacteroidota bacterium | reverse complement strand
AACAGGTGAAGATGCAGGAACGAGTTTTGATCCGTATTTCACGGCGTTGAAATTGCAGGATGCTGCTCGTTCAGATGAGAATTGGGCGAATGTTTATGTGAAATATTGGCAAGATTCTATTCGCAGTCAGGTGTTGGATATGGGCTATCCGCAATATGTTCAAAACCCAAATTGGCCAGCAGAACCTAATTTCTTTATAGTTCCTACCGATGAGCAATACGCGGCATGGTCGGCGCAACATGCAGACAGCCTTGCTTATTTTCATTCATTGGTTGAGAATTGGACGAATAACGGAACAGCAGGTATTCCAATACAAGGGCAATACGGATTTTTTCAACCGGGTTCAGCTTTATTCAATTCGAATTTCGACCGCATCACTTCTTCCAACAACAATGAGGCCGACGGTGGTACAAGATTTTACGATCGTTCTTCGTTGTTTCATACCCAGGGCGAGTACCAATGGGAAGATGCAAATTACATCAGCTACCGAGTAGGAGGGAACGCCCGCTTGTATCGACCGAATTCAGCAGGAACTATTTTTACAGATGATGTTGAGAAAATCTATAACTATGAGGGAGGTTTGTATTTCGGAGCATCTAGAAAATTCTTGGAGAATCGATTAATTGTTAGCGGTACAGTTCGATTGGATAAGAACGTAAATTTCGATGCATTATTAAGTCCAGCAGCATCTGTCGTTTTTCAACCCAAGAAGAATCATTATTTGAGAGGTTCATTTTCATCGGCCTTAAGAAATCCAACTCTTACCGATCAATACTTGAGCTTGAATGTTGGTCCCGCAATTTTGAGCGGGAACTTGACTGGAGTTGATTCATTGATCACTTTAGCTAGTTTCAATGCATACAGAAATACATTGGAAACAGACAGTCTCAAGTATTTCAACATCGACCCAATTCGTCCAGAGCAAGTAAAGACTGTTGAGTTGGGTTATCGTGGGTCTTTTTTTGATAGTAAGGTGTATATAGATTTGGGAGCCTATTATAGTGTTTACAAGCATTTCATAGGCTACAATATTGGATTAGAGGCCACCTTCGATCCTACGACCAATCTTCCTGATGAATTGCAGGTCTATCGCTATTCAGCTAACTCAAAGAATACGGTTATTACTCAAGGCTTGAATTTAGGAGTCAATTACTACTTTCACGAGAAGCACAGTTTTGGCGCTAATTATTCCTACAATGCTATCGCTAGAAGCGATGAGAACGATCCGATTATTCCGGCTTTCAACACACCGAAGCACAAGTATAATTTGAGTGTAACGGGTAACAAATTATTCGAGTCTAACGAAGGAAATTGTTGGGGGTATAGCGTGAACTACAAATGGATTCAAGGATATCTTTTTGAGGGTTCACCTCAGTTTACTGGGTTTATCAATACCTATGATATGGCAGATGTTCAATTGAATTACAGTTTAATTGAATCCAACATGTTCTTTAAAATAGGAGCTTCAAACGTATTAAATAACAAACAAGTTCAAGTTTACGGAGGTCCTTCCATAGGAAGAATGGCCTATCTTAGCATCCAATATTCGTTCAATCATCAAAAAACAAATAAATAAAACATGAAAAAAATCTACTCATTGATTGCAATTGCGATGTTGAGTGTAACCGGAGCAATGGCTCAACGTTACATGACAGAGCAATTTACTTCGGTTAACGTTCAAACGGATGTTACCTATGGCGTAAACGCTACTGTATTGTATTATTCTCAGCTTGGACAAGCGGTTCCAGAGGCATTGAAAATGGATGTTTATTCTCCTGCAGGTGACACCGAAACGAACCGTCCGGTAATACTTTATTTCCACACAGGAAACTTCCTTCCTTTCCCACAAAACCAAGGAACAGGCGGAACGCGCACTGATTCAACTGCTGTTGAATTATGCACTCGTCTTGCTAAGTTAGGATACGTTGTAGCATCTTGCGATTACCGTCTTGGATGGAATCCTATTGCTGCTACTCAAGAAGAGCGTGTAAACACTTTGATCAATGCGGCTTACCGTGGTGTTCAAGATTGTCGCACTGCTGTTCGTTTTTTCCGTAAGACTGCCGCTGAAGACAGTAACCCATTCGGAATTGACCCATCACGCGTAGCTATTTGGGGACAAGGAACAGGTGGTTACATCACTTTTGCGGTTTCTGGAATTGACACTTACACCGATTTGCTTTTACCTAAGTTCACCACAAGTGCTGGTATTCCAATGGTATTGGATTTTGTGAATGGTGATATCAATGGAACATCTGTTGGTGTTAATCCTATGAATGGCGATACCTTATGTTATGCAAACCACGTTGGATACAGTTCAGATGTGAACGTTGCTGTTAACATGGGTGGTGCATGTGGAGATATTTCTTGGATCGACGCGAACGACAATCCAATTATTTCTTTTCAAGTTCCTACCGATCCTTTCGCTCCTTATTATACAGGAGATGTTGTTGTTCCAGGCTTGAATTTAGTAGTTGTAGAAGTACAAGGTAGCTATGACGTTCAATTAGCATTAAGCGGTTACGGTAACAACGGTGTATTTGAATTGGCTGAAGGTTATGCCCCTGGCCAGCCTTACACAGATGCTGCGAATTCTACTAACAATGGTTTCCATGGTTTATTCCCATTCGAGCGTCCTGCTACTACTCCTGCTGATTCAGGTCCATGGGAGTGGTGGGATTCTGCTACAAACCCAGGTAATGCGAACGGTCTTTTGACTAACCCAGATATGTCTGCTGCAAAAGGAAAAGCTTTTTGTGATTCTATCATGGGATATTCTGTGCCTCGTATCGCTTGTGCATTGAATTTGAACACAAGCCCATGTTACATTGGTATTGACGAAACTGAAGAAGTTTCTTTCAATGTATTCCCTAACCCAGCAAACGAATCATTTGCAATCCGTGCTTCTGAGCGCGTTAGTGCAATCCGTGTATTCGATGCAATGGGAAGAGTAGTTTACAATTCAAACACAAATAACCAAGAGGTTGTATTTGTAGATTCTTCGAATTGGTCTGCGGGAATGTATACCGTAGAGATTCATACAGATAACAATGCTGTTGCAAGAAAGAAAATGTTGAAGAACTAATCTTCTTCTTCTGAATAGAAAAGGCCCTAGAAATAGGGCCTTTTTTTATGACGTTAAATTTTTTTTATGCTTTTGCTATCGCATCTGCGAGTTCCTTGTATTCTTCAGGTGTGAATTTCAAACGTTCTTTTTCGAAATTCATATCGTGAATATGATTGATTGGAATAAGGTGCATATGTGCATGTGGCACTTCGAGACCAATTACGCTTACTCCTATTTTTTTACACGGTATTACTGTTTGAATTTTACGTGCTACCTCTTTCGCAAATAAGTTAAGTTCCTTGAGTTCTTCTTCTGGAAGATCGAAGATGTAATCTATTTCCTTTTTAGGAACTACCAATGCGTGCCCTTTTGCTACAGGTAAAATATCGAGAAATGCAATGAATAATTCGTTTTCAGTTATTTTGTAGCATGGAATTTCACCATTGATTATTCGAGTGAACAAGCTAGCCATTAGCGATTGATATCTAGAATTTCTAATTGAAGAGTGCCCGCTGGAACTTGCACTTCTGCAATGTCACCCACTTTCTTTCCCAATAATCCTTTCCCAATAGGGGAGTCAATACTGATTTTCTTTTCTGCAAGATTAGCTTCGTTTTCAGCGACAATGGTGTATTCAACTTCAGTATTGGTTTTCAAGTTCTTCAACTTAACGCGAGAAAGTATGAATACCTTGGAATTATCGATGTGTGAATCGTCGATTAAACGAGCATTAGCAGCTAGATCTTCCATTTTCGCTATACGTGCTTCCAAATGTCCTTGCGCCTCTTTAGCAGCATCATATTCGGCATTCTCGCTTAGGTCGCCTTTATCTCTTGCTTCGGCGATTTGCTGACTAATTTTTGGGCGCTCAACCATTTTCAGATGATGCAATTCATCTTTTAATTTTTTCAATCCCTCCGCGGTGTAGTATGCAATGTTCGACATAAACGTATATGTATTAAAATAAAGAAACCCCGCGAACGAGGTTTCTAAACAAATATAGTAAGAATTTTAAAGCGTGATGTGAATTCCCATGCTGTGAATTCCGTTGAACGGATTCGTTAAGCGATAAGAATAATCTAGACCAATAACACTGCCGTTGTCACCTGTTGGTAATTGAACAGTAAGTCCGCCTGTAGGTCCTGATAATGCACTTTTCGCGTTGTAAACTGTATTAGATCCAATGTCTTGTTGGTAACCACCTCTTAAGAAAAGACGATTACGTAGGTTGTATTCTAAACCTAATGCAATTTGGTCTTTGCTGAAAGAATTAGATGTGTAAGCAGCATTTGCTGTCAACTTCATGCTGTTTTTCATTAAGAAGTCGTATGCGAATCCAACGTTAACCATAGAAGGCATTTCGTATGGCTGAGAGCGCTGCTCTACAGTCAATGAATTACCGCTTGAAGGAATAACTGCAGAAACAGTCATACCATCTCCTTTGTAGCGCATAGGAGGTCCAACGTTACGCAAAGTAATTCCGAAGCGAACATTGTCTTTTTCACCTGTTACGTAGCGGATACCTGCATCGAAAGCCACACCTTGTGAACGCACGTTATAGATTGCTTCGCTGATTAGGCGAACGGTTAGTCCTCCATAAATGCTGTTCGAGAATTCTTTCGCGAAACTGATTCCGATGTTAGAATAATTAACGGTAAACGATCCGATGCCACCTTCAGGAAGTGCTTCAGTTGTGCGTGCGATATCTCCGAAGTTCATGTTAACAACAGACAATCCAAATGCACCAGACTTTCCTACTTTTTGTCCGAAAGCAGCAGCGTTCAGTTGTATACCGGTTCCCACGAAATATTGGGTGTTGGTGAAAAGCAATTCAGTTTTTTTGGTGAATGCCAATCCAGCAACATTTAAAAACACACTTTCAACTCCTGTAACAGAAGATAGAGATGCATTTCCTAATCCAGAAGAACGAGCCCACGGATTTACGAGCAGGTGACTTGCACCGGCTGATCCAGATCTATCAGGATTTCCCGCAAAAAGCGAAGAAGTAATTCCTAAAATCAGGGTAAGTGATATGATTGATTTTTTCATGATCGTAATTTCGTTTTTCAATTAGAAGTTATTCAAGTCAACTGGACGCATAACACCGAACCATTTCAAAATGGTTTCACCGATTCCAGGCACGTCAACGTGAATGATGTAAGTTCCAGAAGCGATTGGAATGTTTCTTTCATTTTTCAAATCCCAATCAATGCTAGTGATTTTGTCAGCCTTTTTGAATTGTCTGATTCTATTTCCGTTGAGGTCATAGATGGTCACAGTACAGATATCAGGAAGGTTAGTAACCTTAACTCTGTTATCTAACTGATTCGTTTCATACGAACTGAATGCGTAATAAGGATTAGGAACAATGTTAATGATGTCTAGAACAGATGTAAGGGTATTCGCATCGTTCAAGGTAGTAGCGATATTCTTGGTAGAGAAGGTGTAGATATTTCTCCATTCGTTAATCGATGTTCCAGCAGTAGAGATGTCAGGAGTATTGTATGCGTAGCTATTGTATGGCTTCGCAACACGAACGCTGATTCTAACGTCGTTTGGAATAATTCCTTCTTCAACTGATAGTAGGGGGTGTTCAGGATTTACTAAACCACTACCAACCCAAGTACATCCGCGGAATACCTTTTTCCAGTTAGAAGAACTGATCGATGGATCTGAAAGTTTAGAATACAAGAACTGTCCGTTGTCATATGCTGGGCTCAAAGCCAAACTTGATGTCGGGCTAGTAGGAGAGTAGTCTTCCCACTGAAGGTTTTTGAAAACGTAGATCCAGTGTTGTCCACCAAATAGAGGTTGTCCGTTATTGTTGTATAAGCGTGATGTTGGATTCCAGATCATATCGCGTCCGTTTTCACCAACTAACCAGCTGTCTTCACCGAATGCCATGTTCAATCTCTCTCCAGTGCTAAGGTCGATTGCATATCCTGGGAACCAACCCATACCAATTGCAGAGACAAGTTCTCCTTCAGCAGCGTTGTATCCGGCTTGTCCTGCTCTTCTTCCGTTTTTATCAACTGAAGGAGCACGACGAACTTTCATTTTTTCAGGGTCAACTGTGTTGTCACCGTCGTTGTCTTCTGCTAATTCAGGTGTGAATTGCATTTCAAGTACTGGGCAACGCGTCCATTTAGATTTGTCCTTCGTAAACACAACATCGATGTTATTTAATCCTTTGATGTTTGATTTACGCTGTTGGTCTAATTGATCAAGATCTCCTTTTAATGCGTCAATGGTAGGAGCAACGTTGTTTACAACAATCGTTGCATCATTTGGATCTAAAACAGTACCTGATACGAGGCAATATGGCGACCAAGTTCCACCGGCAACAGCTTCGTATTTTTCAGATTCATCTGTGAATGGGAAACCAGAACTTCCTTCATCATAGTCGTCATACAAAGCTTCTGAAAGTGCTTGAGGGTCTGTTCCTTCAGTTTTTACACTTCCTGCACGAATCCAGTTTTGCTCTGTAAATCCTTCAGCATCTTGAACTCCGAGTAACCATGGTTTAGATGGGTCGCTGTATGAAACAGATGAAGAAAGAAGTTCAGTGTAGTGCTTAACTTGAGCACCATCTACTTGGTAATCGTATTGTCCCCAAGTAACAGAAAGTCCCCAATCTAAGATTACATCTTCACTGGAAGAATTGAACTTTTTGTAAGTACCATAGATTGTTCCGTTGTCGAGATTTTCTAATTCCCAATACATGCTATCTGGGGCATCCTCACCGAATTCAGTTGTTTTGAGTCTTAATTCAAAGTCGGCAGAAGGAACTCTTAATGGGTCAACAACTTTAACTTGAACAGGACCTTTTCCAGGAGCGTAAGTCAATTCGCTAATGTTGTTGTTAGCCAAAATGATTGCTTCTGTTTCAGAGCTAAGAAGCAAGTCGTTGTTTCCATTTCCTTTTCCTTCAATACGAGTCAATGGAACTCCATCTCCGTAGTTAGAGTTTTGGATAGTACCTCCTAATTCAGGTGAGGGAATGTGCGGAATAGCAGCAATTTTTTGGATTTCACCGATTGCACTTTTTCTAGAAGAAAGGAATGCTTCATCTTGACCTTTTTCTAAAGCGATATCGTATTGTGAGTAATTATTATAGCCGTATGCGATAACCATGAAGTAGTATGTCTTGTGGTTAACAAGAGCATTGTTTCCTGTAGCAAATGCATCGGTAGTTACACGGAAAGAGCGTTGAATTCCTTGGTCGGCACCATCAACCTTCAACTCAGGGATAATGTAACCAGTAATAGGGTCACGAGAGAAGTTAATGATACGTCCGATTCCATTTTCAACATCGCACTGAGCGATTAATCGAGCTTTTTCAATGTCTCCAAGGTCATTCGCACTAACATCATCATTCGCTCTTTGGTAAACCAAATATCCTTCGAATTTGTATGAACGATCTTCTAAGGTTAATTGAGTTCCATCTGCTAATTCTTCAGGAATACTTGGGTCGAAACCACCTTGTTCAGGACCATAGTTTTCTTGAAAGTTTGTAGAGATAGCATTGTCGTTAGAAAGCATTAAAATGATTTCTTTATCTAACTCTTGAATGGTAACATCCGGTGCATCTGGACCAGATACCAATTCGAAACAGTTATCAAACAACGCTTGTGCTTTATCATCATATTCACGAAGTAAACGCACAGACTCGAATGGGTCACCGCTGTTAGCCTTCGCCCATACAACACCTAAAGTAATGTTGTTATAGTCACCTGGTTTCAACGTGAAAGGACCAGCTGCTTGAATGAAACGACGGTCATTTGGCGGATTACCTTCTGACTCTTCAGACCAATCATCAGTGATAACACCGCCTGTTCCCCAATGCAGAGGATCGGTATCGTCTGGGAACATGTAATCCGCAGCGACATCGGTAACGTTTGGTCCAGAAGCACCATTACCACCGTATGCCATACGTTGTCCGTTCTTCCAGAAACCACGCATGTAATTATAGAAGTGACTTGGTAAAGCAGGTTCTCCGTTAACAGGGTTTTGGCTGTTGTTATAATAAACAAACTTGCGCATACCGAAACGTTCATTGTCAACAACTCCGTCTCCATATCCGATACCTAATCCTTTATAAGGAATACCGTCTTGGTCAATCGCATCAATGATGTCAGTAGTCAAAGGGTTGTCTTTGTTGTCAGTATCTTGGTATGGACCTTCGAAAAAGTCAACACCTACGGCAGGAGGGTTAGAACCATATCCTAAAGACGAAGATGTTGGCTCATCGAACGCATCTCCATTGTAGCAATAACCTAATCCGCGTTGTACGTCACAACCAACGTAGTCATCAACAGATGTTCCTAAATCAGGATCTACCCACGATCCGAAATACGTTTCTGTTAAAGTTTGAGAACCTTGGTTAATCAACACATAGTTGTAAAACGTCATGTTATTTACTTCATCGTTTGAAGTAAATGCGAAAGCTTGTGCACGAATCTCCATACCAATTGGCTGGCCTTGAGATTCTGTGTGAGCGTTACCCTTATCGTTAAAAATCCAGTAATATGTTTGGTCACCAAAAAGAGGTACGATATCTTCTCTACGACGTTCAGCACAATTGATTTCTCTTAAGAAGTCATACCATGGGTAGTCACCGTTTTGAGGATTGTAAAATCCATCTTGGTCATAATCGTAGAAAGGAGCAAGGTATAAATCTTGACCAGCTGCGGTATTACCAATTGCAGGGTATTCGTAGAAATAACCCGGAATTGCATAATCTGTAGCACAATCTGTCCCACCAGCTGCGATACAATCGTAATAGGCACGATGTCTCTGTGCATCTTGACGCAATGAAACAAAGAATCTGTCATACTGCTCACAAGTAGACTCAGTCACAGAAGCTGTTCCGTCATTCGTCAATGGTCCTGGCCAGTAGTCATTACCGTCACCGCGGAAGGTAACAGCCGCTAACTTCAATTGTTGGTCGGGAGAAATACCTCCCATCCAAAGGGCTCCAGCGTATATTGAAGATACACCACCACCTTTTGGCACTTCATAGGCCGCACGGCTTAAAGAACGGTTTTGCCACATGGATCCACCCGTTTCAATTAACGCCTTAACGTTATTCCAAGCTAAGTCTCTTAATCCTGTTGCAGGCGCGCAAAGAGCAGCGCGAGAATCAGTAACGATTTCGTTGTTCTGAACCATTCCAGAATTTTCTAGAACAGACTTGTAAGCGAAAGTTTGGTTCGCAAATCCAAGTGCCAGAGCAACCAGACTTATGTATATTTTCTTTCTCATGCTTTTTGAATAATTCATTTCTCAAAAAATTAAAAATCAAATCTTACCCCTAAACGAATCTGACGTGGTGAACCCAAGTTGTATGGGTTGTTAACGAACATACTGTAGTAGTTTCTGAATGAAGACGGTGAGTTTTGTGTGTTGATTACGTTTTGGTATTGAGCAGCCGCTAAATATCCGTCGTCGTCAGGTGTCCCAGTAAAGCGGTATACACTTGAAATGTTTTGTGTATTCAATAGGTTAGTCACCCATAGATATACATTTAAGTTAGCCGCTTTTTTCTTATCGCCTTCACCACCGAAGGCAAGACTGAAGTTTTTATCGAAGTTCATATCAACTGTAAACTGCCATGGAAGGCGAGCGCTGTTGATACCACCTGCTGTTGTAGGACTCAACTCTCCAGTAATTGGGGTAGGGAATACTTGAGCGGTATATGGAGTTCCAGAGCCAAGGTTGGCGATAAGGTTAGCACCTGTGTTCGCGAAGATTTGTTTGCCGAACCAAACTGGTCCGTTGTACTCTTTTCCTTCTCCGTAACGATAGTCAATAGTGGTTACGATACGGTGACGTTGGTCGTAGTTGAAAGGTGCTACAGTACGTAAATTAGGCAGTCCCGCGTTAATTAAAGCTAATTGTGTTTGAGTAGTAGAACCTGTTCCATCTGCAAATTGAAGGGTGTAAGAAGTCTTCATCCAAAGATTTCCAGTTCTTCTCAAGTCATATGTTAACGTCAGACCTTTAACAGTACCGAAGTCTAAATTGCCGAACGCACTGTATGTACTTGGGTACGCTCCGTTGAATCGACGGACTTGAATCATGTCGCGTAACTCGCGATAGAAAGCTTCAACTTTAATAGAAGATGTTTTTGAAAGTACTTGTTGGAATCCAAGTGCGTAGTCAACAGTTTTCTCAGGACGAAGATTTGGATTGCTGATTAGTACGTTTCTGTTTTCCATGAACAAATAGTCAACTGGATTAAAACGGTTGCTAGAAGTTGGACGTTGAGTTAAAATGTCGTAGTGAGCAAAGAATAAAGCTTCTTCAGAGATAGGGAATGAGAAGGCAACACGCGGCATAAAATTAACTGCCGGAGTATATTCTTCAAATGCTTTGCTTGTTAAAGCTGCGTCTGGGTCAACGCTTAAGTATGGATTAATTTTTCCACCTGCAGCAACGCTTGTGAATGGGTCTGTAACTAAAGTACCTTGTGCGTTATACCAGTTATCACCATCGCGGTAACCTTGAATAGCCGTTGGGTTGCGAATATCGTCAACGTATACTACGAAGTTGTCGCCAATATTAGAAGGGCGTGAAGTTCCAAAGTTTTCGAAGTCAACCTCACCAGCTGTATAAGCCTCACTAATTACGTACGGGTCTTTCGGAACGTATTGGTTAGCGTCGTAACGGTCAATACGAAGACCCACGTTGAAGATCAAATCATCGAATGCGAATTTGTCCATTATGTATCCCGAGATATATACAGGTTCAAATGCACCAACAGCACGCGTGTAATAAGACTCGTTGCCTAAATTGTAACGCTCAGAAAAGAAATCGTCAAGTGATGGCTTGCGGCCCAATAAATTCCCTCTGTGGTCGAAACCGTAGTAAGTAACTACTGCATTTCCTTGGTTAAGAAGATCTGATGCACCGAACATATCCACAGTAAGGAAATCAGGGCTAAGACCATCTGTATTGATGAAATCTGTTCCATTTGGGTCTAAACCTAAAGCTGTTCTAAGATTGTAATCGAACTCGAATTGTCCTGTACCAACAAGATTGCTGTAGTCAATGTAGGTATATGTTCCGTTGTTGAAGTATTGAGGTGAATCTGTATTCAATTCTTGGTTGTGGTAGTTCGCATATTGACGCGCCAATTGCCACAATCCAATAGGTGCTATTGAGTAACCTGCGTCTTTACGTTGCTCAAATTCGAAACCAACTTCAATAGCATGGTCTCCGATATCTGCAGAACCAGAACCTGAAATACGGAATTGATTATTTCGAAAGACACTGTAGTTATTGGATTTAGCGCCAATGTGTGTCCATAAGTCATACGTGCCCTCAGGTTGTTGACCATTAACCAAACCGTTTCCACCTTGAATGTTTGTGATTGAAGAATAAGGAGAATCTCCGATTTGTTCAGTTTCAGACGTAAAGTCGTTTATTGTTGGGTCGAAGAATTGACTGTCTGTGATGATACCGTCAGTTCCGTTCAACACTTCAGTAACATATGGGTTTGTGTTGAAGAGGTTGAAGAATTGACTGGTAATAGATGCTAAGTCAGGATTGTATTCAGATGGTGTGAAATTCACATTTACATCTTGCCAACCGTTTTGCTCGAAGAAATTACCAGAGCTGTTCAGGGTGTAAGAAGGCTTGCGGAGAATATCAAAGGTTCCAACGTGGCCGTATCTGAAAAGATTGTTGCCGTGCTGAGCATCTTCAGAGCGGTTGTACGAACTAGAATAATCGGCTTGGATACGATAGAATACGTTTTTCAAGTTAGAGCTACCAGACTCTTCGTCGGCATTCTTGAAGCGTTGAGCGAATTTGGCATACGCTCTCCAATCTACACCTATGTTTTGTTGATTATTCTGCCAGTTCGATAACATATTAGCATAATCGAAACTGTTTCCGCGGCTGATAGCAGCGGTACCACCGAATGTAAGAGTGATGTTTTCAGAGGCGTTTAAATCAATTTTCGCAACTACGTTTGCTTGTCTGGAGCGAACGTTCATACGTGTGTTGATTTTTTCAAAATCGTCGGCAGTTAAGAAGTCTGCATTGTATAGAGCACCATTAACTGTTCCATTGTTTCCATTTCCTGAGCTATCTAAAGCATTACCGCTAAAAGGCCACCAGCCAACTAAGCCATTAGTGGGCACATAAGAAGGAATGTTTTGTGCATAGCTTTGTGCAGCTATACATAGAGATAAGAAAAGAAGTAGTTTTTTCATACAGTAGATTACCAAAAATTAATATTCAATTACACTAATACCATAAATATTACTGCCTATTTAATTAAATAAGAATTTTGATAAATAAAATTGAAAAATTTGAAGTACAAGGCACAAATAGAACGTCAATGACTATACCACTACTTTCCACAGTATATAACAATAGAGAGGATCA
>JBJOON010000040.1:0-12712 GCA_046051235.1 Bacteroidota bacterium | reverse complement strand
TGATAATAAACGCGGGCAGTGAAATTAACCCATGAAGCAAGATTGGGTAAATCAATGAATAAGTCAGAACCGTTATGATTGTATGCGGCTGCAGTAGAATTAATAAAAACGGAATCAACAATTAATCCTTCAAGGTCCAAATGCAATTGAGGGATACTGACCATAAGTGGTGAAACGACAATATCGGCATAACCTCTAATGTTGTTGCTTGTGAAATTCGTAAAGTCGAGATAGACATAAGTGTCTATGATGTCCACTGTATCGCACCGACTATTGCTATTCGATAAATCCTTGAATCCATGTTTGTGTGAACAGACGATCTGTCCGGCTATTTGAATAGATAAAATTGAACAAACAACAACAAATAATAGTGATTTAAGAGAAAGGTGCTTCATGACTGCAAGATATTCAATTTCATGAAACAACCTTTTTCGAATTGTTCAAGTCTTTAATTAGACCAGAAGAATTGAAACCGCTTTTGGTCATTGAACCAACCAAACTGCAAGTATGAAACCGACCCATGATCTTTATGATCTGGTTCACTCTCTGACCAAGAGTGAAAAACGTTTTTTCAAGCTACAAAGCTCGTTGCAAGCGGGCGAGAAGAACTATGTTCGTCTTTTTGATTTGCTTGAAAAGATGGATCACTACGATGAAGAATTTGTAAAAGAAACGTTCAAAGGGGAACTCTTCTTGAAACATCTTCCGTCAGAAAAGAACCATTTATTTAAACTTATTTTGAAAGCTCTACGCTCTTACCACGGTGAGAACAGCGTGCGTAGTATATTAAAGCAGTCTCTTAAGAATGTTGAAATTCTTCATAAAAAAGGTTTGTTTGAAGAATGTAAAAAAGAGTTGAAAAGAGCAAAGAAATTGGCCACTTCTTATGAGTTCTTTTATTATCTGTTTGAAATTATTTCATGGCAGAAAAATTTACTCGAAGAGGATTATGAGAATGGAGAGTTTTCTCAGTCGATCGATGAAATCGCAGAAGAAGAAGCCCATGTGCTCACTCAATTGCAGAACTTGGCCCAATATCAAGTTTTGTATGGAAAGGTGAATGCGATTTTCAGATCAGGTGGATTCACTCCTTCCAAAGTTCATGAGGAGATGCTTCGTGAAATTTTGAGTTCGAAATTGTTAGACGATGCCTCCTTAGCTAAATCTACTCGCTCGAATTGTATTCGATTATATTCATTAGGTTTTTGCGCTATTGCCAACAATAATATTGAAATGGCTGCCGAGCATTTTACAGAATTACTTGGTCTATTTGAAGAAAATGAATGGTTGCGTGAAGACAAAGGAAAACGATACCTGAGGACTTTAGGACAATTATTGACTTGCCGAGTGCTGTTGAACGATAGAGCAGGAGCAACTGAATTATTCAAAAAGTTAGATTCATTGGATGAACTTGAAGAATTCCACAGTCCAGACTTAAACACTTTTCGATTTAGAATTTTGAAGCAGGTTCAGGTTGAAATGGCGTTGATGTTCGATCAGAAGATTCAATCAGATGAGTTGTTAGCATCGATTCAGCAGACAAAAAATGTATTAAGCAAGGAGTTTGAAATGATGATGCATTACAGACTTGCGCTGTATGAGTTCTCTTGTCGATTCCACCAAAGGGCATTAAAGCATGTCAATGAAATCATTAATAATTCAGACAAAGAATTACGTCAAGATATATACGGACACGTTCGCGTGTTGAATATTCTCATTCACTTGTGTTTGGGAAATACAGATTTAGTGGAATATGCTTTGAAGTCAACCATTCGATTCTACACTCAACGCGAGCGTGATCATGAAGCAGATATTCACTTCTTAAAAACACTTCGAGTGTACAACAAACTTATACCGTTTGAAAAATCAGACTTCTTGAAAGAAGATAAAATCATTAATGAATTCCCTTCGGTGAAAAATATGGAAGACCGATTCTTAGAGTTGGTCATTAAAAAAGGGATGATTTAATCATCCCTTTTTTAATTATTATTTTTTTCTTCCCCTCTCTTACCCTCTCTTACCTTCTCTTAACTTTTTTATTTAGCCATTTCCTTCTGAAGAACTTCTTTGAATTTCAATTCTTCCTCGTAAGCCATCTCCTCATCTACTAAAATACGACCGCTGTGCTCATCTGTAATGATACGCTTGCGCAAACGAACGTCCATTTGAACTTGAGCAGGAATTTGAATAAATGAACCGGCAGATGCATCACGTTCAATTGGAACAACAGCCAATCCGTTTTGGGTTGACTTACGCATACGAACATAGCGCTCTAAAAGGTGAAGATCAATGTGCTTCTTAGCCTCATCGCTGCGCTTAGAAAGGAAGTCTTCTTCTTTCTGAGTTTCGCTCATCAATTCAGTTAGCTCAGTTTCTTTCAAGTTTAAGTCGTTTGCACGCTCAGATAATTTGGAAGATGCATTTTCGATTTCCGCTTGCTTTGTCATCTTCAAGGACTCCGCAGTGCGAATGTGCTTCGATTGCAATTCAATCTCCAATTCTTGAAATTCAATTTCTTTATTCAATGAATCGAACTCACGGTTATTTTTAACCTTGTTCAATTGATCTTTGTATTTTACAATCAAAGCTTCCGCTTCTTTGATAGCAGCCTTACAAGCAACAATGTTCTCGTCTGCTCCTTTGAATTCACCGTTCAAACGCTCCAAGCGAGCCTCTAATCCAGATACTTCGTCTTTCAAATCTTCAACCTCGTATGGCAATTCTCCGCGTGTAGCGCGAATTTTGTCAATGCGAGAGTCAATTAATTGAAGAGCATATAAGTGTCTCAATTTAGATTCAACAGAGACACCTTTCTTAGCATCTTCGCTGTTCGACTTGTTCATTTGATTAATTGAAATCATAGTTTCTGTATCGTTTGTTTGGTTTTTCTCGTGTTTTTCTGGTTTTGCAATAGGAACGAAGATGGCTTGTTTCGGGTCCATTTCCGATGCCACGTGAATTGGATTAGCAACGCGCTTTTCAATGAGCGCAGGTGCAATTCCGATTTTGAATGTTCTTGGTTTACCGTCGATTGGACCTTCAGCAATAACTTCCTTACGAACTTTTGTTTCACGCTTTGGCTTGGCAATCGTTAAAGCCTCAGCAAGAATAGCCTCATCCTCAGGAGCCAACACAACTGGAATTTCTAGTCCGTCTTCAGCGACTACTTTTTCCGCTTTTGCTGCTTTGCCTTTTTTCTCAGGTTTAGCAGGAGCAGGTGTTTTAGAATCTTTAGTTTTTTCAACTTTAGCGGGCTCAACTTTTTTAGTCGCAACAGGCTTAGACACAGGAGCCGCCTTCTTTGTTACAACAGGTTTTGCTACAGGTGCAGATTTTTTAACAGGAGCAGAAACTTTCTTTGGTTCTACCTTTTTTGAAGGAGCAGCTTTCTTGGCTGCAACTGGTTTTGCTGCTGGAGTAACTTTCTTTGCAGGAGCTACAACTTTTTTCGTTTCTACTTTTTTAGCAGGAGCGGCTTTCTTAGCCACTGGCTTAACTGCCTTCTTCACTTCTTTCGCTTTGGTCTTGGTCACTACGTTCACTACTTTTTTAATACTTTTCACTTCCTTCTTCACTGATTTCGCAGCAGGCTTTACAACTTTCTTCGCTGCAGGTTTAATAACCTTCTTAGCAACTGGCTTAACAACAACCTTAGCCGCAGGTTTTACAACCTTCTTCGCAACGGGTTTAGCAGCTGGTTTCACAGCTTTCTTTTCTACTTTCTTTGCAACAGGTTTCTTTACCGCTTTCTCCTTTCCCTTCGACACAACTGTTTTAACTGCTTTCTTAGCAGCAACCTTCGGCTTAGCAGGTGCTTTCGCTTTTGGTTTTATTACTTTTTTTGCCATAATGTCAGTAATAGAGAACGGGGTTCGTTATTACACCCGTTTTGTGGACCGCGAATGTACGAAATTTTTCAGTGATTTTTGCATGAATCAACTCAATTGTAAACTGCTCACTTTCAAAATGTCCAATATCAATAAACGTCAACTGTCCTTCCGCATCGAAAAACTCATGATACTTAACATCTGATGTAATAAATGCATCAGCCCCTTGAGCTTTCGCTGCACCCAACAAGAACTGACCACTTCCACCACAAACTGCAATTTTCTGAATTGAGTTTTTGTTTGATTGAGTGTATTTAATACATTGATTATTAAATTGTTTTTTCAAAATACTTAAACAATCACTTAACGCAATAGGCGTTTCTAATTCTCCTATTGCTCCGCTTCCATATTGATGAATTGGGTTCTGAAGGGTTTGCCAATTGTGTGCAATTTCTTCATACGGATGTGATTCGAAAAGTGCTCGTTGTACTTCCGCTTTTTTCCAACTGGGTAATATCACTTCGAATCGAATTTCTTCCAATTCGCTTCTTTCTCCTTGTTTACCTTCAACAGGTTGAGCGCCTTCCTCTGGTTTGAAACTACCATTTCCAACTAAAGAAAATCCACATTCACTGTAATTGCCAAACGCTCCAGCCCCTGCTTCGAACAATGCCGTTCGAACTTCTTCAAAATGATCACTCGGAATGAAGACAGTAAGTTGAAGCAGATGTCCGTTTAACGGAACAAGCGGACGAACATTCTTCAGCCCAAGTCGTTTCGCAATTTCCCCATTAACACCTTCAATGGTATTGTCGAGATTCGTATGAATGGCATACAATGCAATGTTGTTTTGAATGGCTTTAATGATAGTACGTTGAACATAGTCAGCCCCAGTAAAACGTTTCAATCCTTTGAAAACAATCGGATGGTGCGAAACAATAAGGTTGCAATTCTTCGCAATGGCTTCCTCAATTACTTCTTCCGTGCAGTCGAGGCTCACCAATACGTTGGTGATTTCGTTTTGTTTATTTCCAACCAACAATCCAGAATTGTCGTAAGACTCTTGTAAAATAGGTGGAGCCCATTGTTCTAAATGGGAAATGACTTCTTCAATACGCATTTTTAATCTAACTTGCAGCCAAGTTACACCGATGCGTTTATTCAGAGCAACTCTTTGGCCTTTTTCTTTTCTATTAGGAAGCATTCTGCACTTCCGTCATTTTTTATTTTCTGTTAGAATTTTAAGTTCGAAAAAAGCAGTAGTTCCTTCTATTGTAATTGGAAATTTGAAAATAGGAGGAACCGGGAAAACGCCTTTCGCGATTTGGTTGATTGAAAAATTAGATGCTTCTAAAACCGGATTTGTATCTCGCGGATATGGACGGAAATCGAAAGGATTTCATTTAATAACCACAGATTCTAATGTTTCAGAAATTGGCGATGAGCCGGCAGTGGTTCGAAATCATTTCCAATCTTTAATCGGTGCCGTTTCTGAAAATAGACTTTCAGGAATCTATCAATTGAAACAATCCTTTCCGCAAATTCAGCAAGTTGTTTTAGACGATGCTTTTCAACATAGAAAATTGAATCCTAATTTTTCAATTTTGCTTACGACCTACAATGACCTGTTCGTGAACGACCAGTTGTTTCCTGTGGGTGGCTTGCGCGATCTGAAGAAAAGAGCACATTCAGCCAATGCAATTGTTGTTACTAAATGTCCCGAAGATCTCTCGGAAGAAGATAGAAATAAAGTAAAGTTTGAATTGAAATTGAATGAGAATCAGGTTTTGGCTTTCGCGACCATTGTGTATGATACGCCAGAACCCGCATTCAGTCATATGAATACATGGAGCAGCAACATGCGAAGTGTGTGTTTTGCAGGACTTGCCAATCCAATTCCATTCTTTATTGAAGGAAGAAATAGGAGTGTGGCCACCATTGAAATGGCCTTGCCAGATCATCATGAATACACTGCGCAAGATGTCGCTCGCATTCGGAAAGAATGGATTAACTTTGGACAGGAAAATACTGTTCTGCTCACCACCGAAAAAGATGTGGTGAAATGCAAGAACATTAAGGAATTCAAAGACCTTCCTTTGTATTTTCTTCGAATGAAAATAAAATTTATAGCCGGTGAAACTGCATTGCTAAATGCAGTGAATGAAGTAAAGAAATAAATGGAACAATCTGTATACGATCAATACGAATTAGTAGTCGGACTTGAAGTCCACATGCAATTGAAGACTGCTTCGAAAGCCTACGCTTCCGATGCGAACCTTTTTGGAGCGTTGCCAAACACCTTGGTTTCGCCCATTACGCTCGGTCATCCGGGTACTTTGCCGAAGGTGAACACGCAGTCGGTTGACTTCGCCATTAAGTTGGCTTTGGCAACGAACATGCAAATTAACACGCCCGTTTTCTTCGCACGAAAGAATTATTTCTACGCCGATTTGCCGAAGGGATATCAAATTACACAAGACAAAACTCCAATCTGCACCGGTGGTGAAATCGTTATTCGTGAAGACGATGGTTCAGAGAAACGCATTGGTATTACACGTGCGCACTTGGAAGAAGATGCAGGAAAAAGCATGCACGACCAAGATCCTTTCGACACCCTTGTCGATTTGAATCGTGCCGGTGTTCCTTTGATTGAAGTTGTTTCCGAGCCAGATATGCGCACTTCGCGTGAAGCGTATTTGTATCTGACTGAAATTAGAAAGCTTGTTCGTTACCTCGACATTTGCGACGGGAACATGGAAGAAGGTTCACTTCGCTGCGATGCGAATATTTCAGTTCGAAAGAAAGGCGCGCCTGAATTCGGAACACGTTGTGAGGTGAAAAACATGAACTCCATTCGAAACGTGCAACGCGCGATCGAGCATGAAATGATGCGTCAAATCGATATCATTGAGTCAGGTGGAGTTATCAATCAAGAAACCAGAAGCTTCAATGCGGCTGACGGAACCACTTCATTGCTTCGAAGCAAAGAAGATGCGCAAGATTACCGCTACTTCCCTGAACCCGACCTTCCGCCAGTAGTCATTACAGAAGATCATATTCAGCGTATTCATTCTACCATGCCGCCTCTTCCAAAAGAGTTGTTGCATAAGTATTTGAAGGAATTTAATCTTTCGGAATATGATGCGAATGTTCTAACCAGTGAAAAAGAAACTGCTCTTTATTACGAACGCATCATTACGAAAACCAAGAACTATAAGGCAGCATGCAATTGGTTGATGGGGCCAGTAAAAGGATATTTGAAAGAGCAAGCTCTAGAGATTGATCAAAGTCCGTTTACCCCAGAACAACTCGCAAGTATCATTAATCTGGTTGATTCTGGAAAAGTTTCGAGTTCAACAGCCGCTGAGAAAATTCTTCCGGCGTTGGCGAATCATTTATCAAAAATGGCGGAAGACGTTGCCGCTGAATTGAACTTGATTCAAGATGCCGACGAGGACAGCATTAAACAAATTGCGCAAGAAATCCTTGCGGCATGGCCCGATAAAGTTGCTGCTTACAAAGCAGGTAACAAAGGCATGTTGGGATTATTCATGGGTGAACTCATGAAGAAGAGCGGAGGGAAGGCCAATCCGAAAACAGCATCTGGACTAATTCAACAATTATTGGAGCAATGAGAAAACTATTTTATTTCTTCAGCGTAGCAATATTTTTCGCTTCTTGCGGAAATTCAAATTCAATCTCTGGTGTTATCA
This sequence comes from Bacteroidota bacterium, assembly GCA_046051235.1. Lineage (GTDB taxonomy): Bacteria > Bacteroidota > Bacteroidia > Flavobacteriales_D > Sanyastnellaceae > CAIZGX01. The sequence goes on along the minus strand of JBJOON010000040.1, from coordinate 5,172 downwards.
CAGGGGCGGAAGGAAAAACAATTTATTTGGAATCCCTTTCGGACAGTCGTGTACTTCCCATTGATAGCACCGTTGTAGGTTCAGATGGAAGTTTCAGTTTGAAATCGCATAGCAATCTGCCATTAGACTTTTACCGAATCTATTTCAAAGAAGGGAATTTTCTTCAACTCATCACAGACAGTTCAGAGCATGTAGAAATCACAGCGGAATTCGCTAATTTGAATAACGCAAAAGTTGAAGGCTCTCCGCAAACAGTCGAGTACATGGACTTGGTGAAGAAATGGGAACCCCTCATGGAAAAACTTGCTGAAGCAAAAGCACAGATCGATCGCCCCTCGACCGATCCTGGTTTAGACAGTTCACAATGGGTTGCGAAATGGACCGCTCAATTCAATTCAGCGCAGAAAGAAGCCAACGCTTTTGTTAAAGGTTGGTTGGAAAAACACTCTGCGAGTTTATTGGCTATTTCCATTGTTCAGAACCTTGACCCACGTTTCGATTTTATTTGGTATCAACGCGTCTTAACAGACACGAAGCCAACTTGTGGAAACCTCGCGGCTTATAAGACTCTTGAGAAATTAGTTGGACAAATGAAGAATGCAAGTAGTTCAAGTGCAGCTTCAAATTCGAATATTGCAGTTGGAAAAATGGCGCCGGAAATTACCCTTCCAACCCTTACCGGAGAAACGAAAGCACTGAGCAGTCTTCGTGGAAAGGTTGTGCTTCTAGACTTTTGGGCATCTTGGTGCGGACCGTGTAGAAAAGAAAATCCAAATGTAGTTAGCGTATACAACAGATACAACGCTAAAGGATTTGAAGTGTTCTCTGTATCATTGGATGAAAACAAATCGGCTTGGGAAGCAGCAATTAAGAAAGACGGATTGGTTTGGAACAATCACGTGTCTGACTTAGGCGGATGGAGATCAGCGGTAGTTGCAACGTATGAAATTGAAAGCATTCCTTTCCCTGTATTAATAGACAAGGAAGGAAAGATAGTGGCCATGGGCGAATCGCTTCGCGGTGGTGGATTAGAAAGTGAATTGAAAAAATTAGGACTTTAAGAGTAACTGAAGAGATATTTAATCGTCGTAGTAAAAAGATAAAAATGAAAAAGATCACATTAGCACTTGTCGCCTTCGGAATGAGCGTTGTTTCGTTCGCTCAATCGAAACCATACTTTCAACAAGATGTAAAATTCAAGATCGATGTAAAGCTCGACGATGAACGCAACATGCTCTACGGAAACGAAGAGTTGATATACAAAAACAACAGTCCGGTTGCATTGAATGAAATTTACATGCATATCTGGCCGAATGCCTACAAGAACAGAAACACAGCGCTTGCCAAGCAGTTGGCTCGAACACGCAATTTTGTTCTATTTACCACATTAGCAGAAAACAAAGGATACATCGATTCGCTTGACTTCAAAGTAAACGGAGTAAAGGCGTCTTGGGAATACGATGGTGAAAACATTGATATCTGCAAATTGATTTTGGCTTCTCCGCTTCAACCGGGTCAGAGCATTACCATTACAACGCCTTTCCGTGTGAAGATTCCAAGTGGAAGTATTTCGCGTTTAGGTCACATTGGACAAAGTTTTCAAATCACACAATGGTATCCGAAGCCAGCGGTTTACGATAGAAACGGATGGCATCAAATGCCTTACTTAACGCAAGGTGAATTTTACAGTGAATTCGGTTCATACGATGTGAGCATTACCCTTCCGAAGAATTACATCATTGGGGCAACGGGCGATTGTCAGACGCCATCTGAAGTTGAGTTTATGAACGAGCAAGCGGCTTTGGGAATGGAAAAGGCTGCAAAGGCTTCAATAGATTCTAACTCTTCAATCACTGATTTGAATGCTTTTCCTGAATCTTCGAAAGAATGGAAAACCGTTCGTTACATTCAATCGCGCGTTCACGACTTCGGTTGGTTCGCTGACAAGCGTTGGATAGTTTTAAAAGGAAATGTTGAAACGCCTGCGAATAAAAATCAAGTGACCACTTGGGCATTATTTACTCCGGAAAGTGCGAAGTTGTGGACAAAAGCTCCGGAATATTTGCACGATGCGGTCTACTATTATTCCTTGTGGAATGGCGATTATCCATACAACCAAGTAACCGCTGTAGACGGAACAATCAGCGCAGGAGGCGGAATGGAATATCCAAACGTCACCGTTATTGGTTCTTCAGGAAATGACAGAACGCTCGAAACTGTAATCATGCACGAGGTTGGACACAACTGGTTCTACGGAATTTTAGGAAGCAACGAACGCGACAATGCATGGATGGACGAAGGGTTGAATTCGTTCAACGAAGATCGTTACATGGACACTAAATATCCGAATGCCTCATTGGGTGCAGCCATCGGAATTGGTGCATTGGACCAAAAGATTGGCTTATCAAACTTCTCTCAACGTTCATTGAGTGAGTTGTCTTATTTAATCTCTGCTTCTCAAAATCTTGATCAGCCTTTACAATGTCATTCAGACAATTTCACCGAATTGAATTACGGAGGTATCGTTTACAAGAAAACAGCCTTGTTATTTTATTACTTGAAAGGCTATTTGGGCGAGACCTTGTTCGACCAATGCATGCACAATTATTTCGAGAAGTGGAAATTTAAACACCCACAACCGGAAGACATTCAAGCCGTGTTTGAAGAAACAACAAAACAAAATCTCGATTGGTTCTTCAATGAGTTAATTGGTACAACTAAGAAGATAGACTTCAGCATTACTCGAATTAAACAAAATACCGTTGAGCCTGGAAATTCCAAAGTGAAAGTAAAGAACACCGGATATACTGCAGGTGCAGTATCTATTGGTACAGAAGGAAGTAAAACTCCAATTTGGACGAAAGAGGCCATTGCTCCTGGAAAGTCTATTTGGATAACAGCTCCAAATTCTACATCTTATTCCATCGATCCGGAAGGAGTAATCCCTGAGTTGAACCGCGAGAACAACACCATGCGTGCTGCAGGAATATTCAAGAAAGTAGAGCCTGTTAAGATGAAGTTCTTCTCAAGCATCGACAATCCGAAGCAAACGGAATTGTTCTACCTTCCAATGTATGCGTACAATGTGCACGATGGAAGCATGATAGGTGTGAACCTTCACAACAAGCAGATTCTTCGTAAGAATTTCGAGTGGAATGTTTCTCCGCTATACAGCTTCAAGAGAAGAGAGGTGAACGGATTCGCAAGCGTGGCTTACCACAAATTGAATTTCACCGCAGGTACTCAAGTTCAACGCTTTGGAATGGACGATTATTCAACGGAAGTAAGTAATTCATACGATAATTACATGCTATTCAAACCTTATTTGGCTTATACCTTCCGCAACAAGCCTGCTAATTTCAATAAGGGCACTGTTGTCAAAGTTGCTTTAGCTTATCAATTCCAATGGATGAGAAACACGTTTAACATCAATTCAATCGATGAGAGTTTGGTTTCTAATTATAGCCGTGAATTCATTCAATTCGATGCGAATTGGTCTCAAAAGATTGGTCCGCGTCAAACGTTAAATGTAAACGGACGTGTCCTTCAGCAAGCATCATACGTTCGTGAGACATCACAACAAATTGGAACATTATTGAGTGCTGGAGGTACATACCGCTTCAAATATTCGTTAGCGAAAGACCGCGATGTTTATGTGAGAGCTTTTGCCGGATATCAAGTTGATAACAACGCGCTGTATGCTCTACAAAACGGAGCGTTCGGACTTTCTGGTGTTTCAGGGGCTTATGATTATGCATTCGATAATTTGTATCTTGGAAGAGGAGCTTCTTCAGGATTTGCTTCATCACAAGTGACCAACGGAATGGGAAATCTTGGGGTGAACCTTCGCAATGCTGGAGCAACCAAACGTTTGCTTTCAACCACAGTTGGTATTCAACTTCCAATCGAAAAATTCAACATTTCCTTGCAAGGGACCATCCTCGATGCATGGAGTCCGGCATGTCCGAACTACAATGCTGAAGGCATTTATTGGAACACTTCAGCTGTGTTACAAATCATTCCAAACGTTTGGAGTGTTACACTTCCTATTTATGGAAACGATAAAGTTCAAGACGCAATGTTACCAGGCTACTTCAACGGTGTAATGATGAACATTGATCTTATTGGTTTAGAACCATTCAAACTTATTCGCAGCGTTGCTGGAAAATAAAATGAAGAACAAAGTCTATTTCGCTTCCGACTTTCACCTTGGTGCTCCCAATTTCGAGGAGAGCCTTGTCCGTGAAAAGAAAGTTGTGCAATGGCTTGAAAAGGTTCGAAAAGATGCAAGTGAAATATTTTTAGTCGGAGACGTTTTCGATTTTTGGTTTGAATACAAGCGTGCTGTTCCTCGCGGATTCACACGTTTGCTCGGAAAGATTTCCGAAATAACAGACAGTGGAACACCGGTGCATTGGTTCATAGGAAATCACGATATGTGGATCTTCGATTACCTTCCACAAGAATGCGGCATTACCCTTCACAGAGCACCCATTGTTCGCGAATGGAACGGCAAGAAGTATTTCATTGGTCATGGAGATGGTCTTGGTCCTGGCGACAACGGTTATAAAATCTTGAAGAAATTCTTCGCATCAAACTTCTGTCAATGGCTCTTCGCAAGACTTCATCCGAACTTCGGAATATGGCTCGCACAAAAGAGTTCAGGATACAGCAGAAGTGCAACTGGCGAAAGTGATAAAACTTTTTTGGGTGAAGAGAATGAGTGGTTGGCGATTTTCGCAAAAGAACAACTACAAAAAGAGCACTTCGATTATTTCATTTTCGGACATCGTCATTTACCCATGCAAATAAAAGTTGGGGAGAATTCAGAGTACATTAACATCGGAGATTGGCTTCATCATTACACATACGGAGTGATGGAAGATGGAATTTTCGAGTTGAAGAAACTCAACGCATAACTTCAGCAACCACTTCCTTCCAACCTTTCCATTCGTTGCATTCTGAAAAACTCTCGTTGTGCCACAACAAACAAAAGGGTACTTGAAGTCTTGAGCAGGTGTGCTTCAATTCTTTCAATTTATCAATTGCATCTTGAGCGGTAAGATTCATGTAGCGATTCAACGTCGCGTCCATGGCTACAAACGGATGCAACAACAAGGTAGTTTCTTTTTCCTGTTTGAAGTCGTACCAATAATGCGGCAGGGCAGTCCC
>JBJOON010000039.1:0-12920 GCA_046051235.1 Bacteroidota bacterium | reverse complement strand
TTCGATATTGACGGATTAGACCCCACCCTTTGCCCGAATACAGGTACTCCGGTTCCGGGCGGATTATCCTTCCAACAAGCGTTGTATTTATTAAGTCAATTGAAAGCCAAGAAGAATATCATTGGCTTCGATTTAGTAGAAGTTGCTCCAGGCGAAGACGACTGGAACGGCAACGTAGGCGCGCGCTTGCTTTACCACATGTGTGGTGTTGCGGCGAAGTAATTTCACCCCTCTGACTTAATAACTTTCAGAATATCTTCATGATTTTGCGGAAGGTAGTTCGTTGCAATATCCCATAAAATCTCATAGTCTATTCCAAAATATTCATGAGAAATTCTATTTCTCAATCTATACATTTCGTCCCAAGGAATATTCTGATATTTCAATTTGATATTTTGCGGAACATTTTTACTCGCCTCGCCGATAACCTCGAAATTTCGAATAACAGCATCAACGGTCTTGTAATCCCATTTGAATTGTTGAAAATCTAGATTTGCAATATATTCTTGCACTCGACTCATTGAAAGAGCAATGTCTTCCAAGTATAACAAAGGGTCTCTATCGCTCGGTTTCACACGTAATGAACTTGAGTTAATATTGAATCCTTAATTCTTTCTTTCAAAGCACTCGCCGTCACCAAATCAATAGGAATTCCAATTGCTTGCTCCAAATACTTTTCTAGTTCAAAAAACTTCCAGCCTATCGGTTTAGAAAACTCGACTAAAATATCTAAGTCACTGTTTTCATTTTGTTGCCCAGTAACGAAAGAACCAAAAAAGCCGATACGACAAACATTAAAATTGCTTGCCAATTCTGGTTTAATCTTTCTGAGATTCTTTTCTATTTCTACTCGAGACAACATAAATGCAAGATAATAAATTTATTCTAACTACCCTTCCTTAATGAATTATACTCCACTTGAATCTCTTGTGGTGGATTGAAATACCCATAAGCCAAATGCGGGAACTCCTCTCTGATTTGATCTAAGACATTTCGAATACCCATGCCCTCTGGCAATTCGGTTACTCCTATTCTCCCTAAATACCAATCGGGATCAATGTTGAAGTTGCGCCATTGAATCATACTTATGTCAGTATGCTTAATGAAATTTCGAAGTGCTTCAAACTCTTCCGGATGGTCTGTCATTCCAGGGAATGTGAAATAATTGATGCTAGCCCATCCGCCGTATTGGCGAACAATACGAGCCGATTCAACAATGTCTTCAAACTTATAATTGTTCGGCAAATAATAGGCTTCGTAAATGTTTTTACGAAGCGAATTCGTGCTGACACGAATACTGTCTAACCCTACCTTCATTAACTCTTCCACCGCCTTTGGCTTGCTGCCGTTGGTGTTCAGGTTAATGATTCCGCGCTTAGTGTGCTTGCGCAATTCAATAATTACATCGCGAATCGTTTGCCAAACGAGCAAAGGTTCGCCTTCACAACCTTGACCGAAACTTACGATTGGACGCTCGGCATTCATCAAATGAGGAAGTGTATATTCAACAATTTCCGCAACGGTTGGAATGAAATCTAAGCGATCTTGTGGTGAAGTTAATTCGTGCTCTTCGGGTTGAAATGAAATACAGCCTAAACAATTGCTATTGCATGCTGGACTCACAGGAATAGGCGCTTCCCATCTTCCCATGAAGAAATTACGTGCAGCAGGGCAACAATACTTCAAACTACAATTGTTCCCTAAATGCTGAACCAATCTGTTGTTCGGATGATCTTCCAAACGCTTACGGGTTACTTCCCAAATATGTTCTCTATCGAAATTCTCTAAATCTTGTCGCTCGTCGGCATCTATGCGAACAGCTGTTGTATAAAACTTCCCATCGTACCAACCCACTGCTGTGTAAGCGTACAACGGAAGTGTTGGTGCATCTTGTTCGTCTGTTCCAAATGCAGCAGAATACAACTGCGTATAAGCAGGCGCGTTCAAACTAGCAACCGCTTGAATGTCTTCATGACATTCCATTTCACCAGTTTCTATGCTAAGTCCATATGGACGACGGCCTGGCAACGTGAACAAATCACTTCCAAATGGAAGTTCAATAAAATCTTCAGGAGTTAACGGATAGACGTTGTAGCCTGATCTGCCAACCGCTTCAAAATTCGTGTCTTCAAAAATGTTTCCTTCAGCATCGGCATAAACCATGAACGGAACTTCCTTCGGATGAATTGATTTTTTCATGTTGCAAAAGTACATTCTATCTTCGTGAAATATGCGCATAACATTTTTAGGAACTGGAACCAGTCAGGGTGTGCCCCTGATATCATGCAAATGCCATGTCTGCACATCTGCCGACGAGCGCGACAAGCGCTTGCGTAGCGCTATTTCCTTGCGAATTGGCGAGCAATATATTGTTATTGATTCGGGTCCCGATTTTCGTCAACAGATGCTTCGCGATGAGGCTACACACCTCGATGCGATTGTCTTCACGCACGAACACAAAGATCACATTGCTGGACTCGACGATGTTCGAGCATTTAATTTCACTTCCGGAAAACCTGTCCATGTTTATTGCACTGAAAAAGTAGAGGAAGCCTTGCGCAGAGAATTTCATTACGCATTTTCTGAACATAAATATCCCGGAGTTCCAGAGATCATTTTAATTCGAATTGAAAATTCACCTTTCAACATAAACGGAATCAACTTCAATCCTATTGAAGTTCTTCATTTCAAAATGAAGGTGTTCGGATATCGCATTGGAAATTTCACGTACATCACCGATGCCAATTTCATTTCGGAAGAAGAAATTGATAAGATTGTCGGAAGTGAAATTCTCGTGCTGAATGGGCTTCGAAAAGAGCCACATCCTTCGCACTTTACTTTCGATCAGGCATTGGCACTCATTGCTCGCATAAACCCGAAAGCGGCCTATTTAACGCACATCAGCCATCAGTTGGGGACACACAAAGAAGTCACGCAAGAACTTCCTCCTAACGTATATTTGGCCTACGATGGATTAACACTCGAACTTCAATAAACTCAATTACTTTTGCATCAAATATTCACCATGAAAAAATTAGCGTTCTTATTCATAGCAATCGGCCTATTCACACTCACCGCTGTTGCTCAAAAATCTACAAAAGGAAAAATCAATTCTTACGGCGAAGCGTTTGTTGCTGAAAATGTCATATCGCTTTCAGAGCTTCAGGAAAAAATGAAAACTGAAACGCGCTTCGCGTGTGTCTTTGAAGGAAGCATTGTACAAACCTGTCAGAAAGCTGGATGTTGGATGGAAGTTGCAATGCCTGTTGGCGATGGTATGACTGTCTTCATGAAAGACCACGCTTTTGCTGTTCCATTGGAGAAGTGTGAAGGAAAGAAAACCTACGTGAAGGGCGAAGCTTATTACAAAGAATTAACGGTTGCTTATTTGCAGCACTTGGCTGAAGATGCGGGTAAATCGAAAGAAGAAATTGCGAAAATCACAGAACCTCAAAAGCAATTGGTATTTAGCGCAAGCGGTGTACAAATTGTTGAAGGAGGAAAAGGCGGAAAGAGAACTGAGAAAGGCGAAAACTGCGCACATTGAGTTTACTTCCGAACCCAATAGTATTTAATTTATCCAACGGAATCCGTGTGGTTCATCAACCCATGGATCGTGACGTTGCGCATTGCGGATTACTCATCGCTGCCGGAAGTCGCGACGAAGAAGAGAATGAACATGGTCTTGCACATTTTCTTGAGCACTGCTTTTTCAAAGGAACCAAGACGCGCAAAAATCATCACATCCTTTCGAGGCTCGATGCTGTAGGTGGCGAGCTCAATGCCTTCACGGCGAAAGAAGAAACGTGGATTCATGCTTCCATGCTGAAGGAGCACTATGAGCGCGCAATCGAACTCATTGCCGACATTACCTTTCATCCTTCCTTTCCTGCAGAGGAAATTGAAAAGGAAAAGGAAGTCATCATTGATGAATTGAACAGTTATTTCGACAGTCCGAGTGAAATGATTTTCGAAGAATTTGATCAGCAACTGTTCGGAAATCACGCGATTGGAAGAAGTATTCTCGGTACAAAAGAAAGTATCAATCGCGTGAAGCGTTCCGACTTGGAACGCTTTCGCAAACGAAATTTAACGGCAGAACAACTTGTATTTTCCTCAGCCGGAAATATTCCCGTTGAGAAATTACAAGCGATGCTTGAGAAGCATTTGGGTTCCGAAAAGTTAGCTTCATTCACGCAAAAAAGATCGAAGCCCACTTTAAAATCGGGTAAGAAAATTTATGTTGAAAAGGACATTCACCAAGTGAATTTTCTTATCGGCGGAAAGGCCTACGCCTATCCGCATAAACTTCGTCCTGCCCTCACCTTACTTACCAACGTGCTCGGTGGTCCTGCGCTGAATAACAAGTTGAGTATGGTGATTCGTGAAAAGTATGGACTTGCCTATCATGTGGAATGCACCTACGCTCCATTTACCGACTGTGGCATTTTCAGTTTGTATTTAGGAACCGATAAAGAGAATTTAAAAAAGGCTACCGATCTTGCTGAAAAGACACTCGGCTTCTACAAGGAAAATACAATGACGAGTCGCCATTTGCAGGAAGCTAAAAAGCAAATCATTGGTCAGATGGCATTAGCGCAAGACAGTGGAAGCGCGTTGATGTTCAATTTGGGAAAGAGTTTGTATTTATTCAATCGCATAGACACCATGCAAGAGGTGTTTCATCGATTAGAAGAAATCACAGCAGATCAAATTCAACAAGCCGCAAACGACACCTTTCATTTCGAAAAAATGAATGTGTTGGCCTACGTCCCTAAGAAAAATTAAAACGGTGAAATCGAGTGAATGTCGTTGTTTCGACGTTCAATTTCATTTTTAACGAGGCACATGCGTTGAGCAATAGCCGCCATGTCTGGAAGTCCTTTTTCAAGCAACCACATCAAAGACTCTTCATGGTTATCTGCGGCGCGTGCCATTTTTTCCAAGACATCGTACTTGTTTTTCTTCAACCAAAGTATGGCATTGGGATTTCCTTCAGCACCGTTGATCAGCGCCATCAGATGAGGAAAGTTGTTTTCCATAAGCCACGCGCGTGCTTCATCTTGATTGTTCAATGCATGAACAAAAACACCCAATTCAGGATATCCGTTGGCCATGAGCCATTCGCGAATAGGGACATTGCCAGAAATAGCTTCTCCCCAGGCAATAACAACCTTCGACGGATAACCTTCGGTATTCATAGTGCAATGTTAAATAAGTTTCAGTTTAAATCCGAAAAGACTCTAAAGAAAAATTAGTTTCGCAAGGTATGCGCAAGCTTTTACTCACTTCCCTTATTCTGACACCAACGCTGGCTTTGGCACAACCTGTGCTTAACCCTATTTCGCAAGAAGAGGGAACTATGAAATCGTTAGCACCTATTCAAGACACCGGATGGTATTTCAAGATGTCTTCAAGCATAAACACTACGCAGACATACTTGAAGAATTGGGCTGCAGGCGGTAACAGTTCGTTCAACGTAACGGGTATTTTCAACTCGGTAGTATTGTATCGAAAAGACAAGCGTGCCTGGGACAATTCCTTAAACTTGTCATACGGCAGAAGCATTGTGGACTTTTCAATTCCATCAATAAAAACGGAAGATCGTTTTGATTTCTCCAGTAAGTACGGTCAGCAGGCTTCTAAAAATTGGTATTACTCTTTTCTCCTTTCGGTTCGAAGTCAAGTCGCTCCAGGATATACTACACTTCCTTCAGGTCTTCCAGATTACAGCAAAGGTAAAGTCAGTGACCTGTTTGCTCCTGCCTATGCTGTTGGCGCATTAGGCATGGATTACAAGCCCAAGAAAGGAGTATCTGCCTTTTTCGCACCTCTTACATATCGCGCAACATTTGTGATGAATTCAGACCTCGCAAATGCGGGGCAATTTGGTGTTACTCCTGCTGTGCGAGATGTGAATGGAAATATCATAACCCCTGGAAAGAAAAGAAGGAATGAAATTGGAGGATACATTCGGTTAAATTATACGAACGTGATTCTTGAAAACGTAAACTGGACAAGTAAATTAGAATTGTTCTCTAACTACACCAAGAACCCTCAAAACGTAGATGTAAACTGGGAAAACAACTTCAATATGAAGGTGAACAAGTACTTATCAGTTGCTATTTCAGCTCAATTGATTTATGACGATGACATTCGAATAATTAAATCACCTGAACTTACCGATGAGAATGGCGTGTTTCACCCGGCCGATATAGGTCCAGGCTTACAATTCAAGGAGCTCATGGCTATCGGATTTACATACACCTTCAACACGAAATAAGAAACAAAAAAAAGGGACCGAAGTCCCTTTTCTTTATCAATATCGTTTCTAATTACTTCGTGAACTCTAAATCTGTCTTAGACTTCTCGCCTAGTGAACCATCTTTAGCGATAGCTGAACTTAAGTTTGAATCTTTACCAGCAGCATCATTAGAACGAGCACAGATAATAGCGCGAAGGTAATCTGCTAAAGCTGACTTGTCGCCGCTAGCATCTAGATCAGACTTTGCACCAGCATTGTCACCACCTAACATTTTCGCCAATGCAGAGTTAAATGACTTAACGTCTTTCATTGTTGAAACTGCACCTGCGTAATCGCCGTTGGCAATAAGGATAAGACCCTTGTTGTATTTACTTTCAGCAGAACCGCTTTCGTTAAACAATTTCATTGCTCCTTTGCGGTCACCGCTTAAGCGAACTGCAACACCATGGTTGTTTGAAGTCTCAGCGTTCTTCTTCATTCCATAGGCCTTTTCGAATTGCTTAGCAGCCTCGGTTGACTTGTTCATTCCGTAATAAACAACACCTAAGTTGTTTGAAGCGCGGTAGTCACCGTTTGCTTTTCCTTCAGCTTCTTTGTAGATAGCAGCTTGAACATTTGCATCGTCGATTAAAGAACCCGCTTTCATCAACTCTTCATAATTCAATACAGATGGATTTGATTTTCCTAAGGAGATTAATTCAGCATCTGTGTATCCGTTCTCTGTGTAGTACACACGGATAACACAACGACGAAGTGATGGGAAAATCAAATCTTTAATTTCAGTGTATGTCTTAGAGATGTTCTTTATCTCTGTTTCTCTTTCAGTTAAGTCTGTTGTTCTTTGAAGAATACGAACGATAATGTCTCGGTCAGCAATTGCTGATTTGTCCATTGCAGCCTTGAATCCATCCCAGTCTTCACCCTTTGGATTTTCTTTAACCAATGCACCATAAAGGACATCTAATTTAGAATTTTTAAGAACGGTAGTCATTACTTTGCTACCAGCTTTCGCACGTTCAACAGCAAGACCATCGTTTAATAAAATCTCTCCTTCTGGAGAGGCATATGATTGCAATTCGATTTGAGTAACAACCATTTTAGGATTTGTGCTGATTGATGTCAACAACGCTTGTAATTCAGCGATATCAGCATCTTTCATTTCAGCTGGCTTCAATACAGATGAATTCAAATCGAAGTTAACCACCGCTTCGAAAGTCTTGTCTGTAGAGCGAACCAACGCATCTTTAGAACCGATAACCTTATCATCGCTTTTCATTAAATAAGGTGTAGTTATAACTCCCTTCGCGATTTCTACCGCTGGGAAGGAAGCTGTTTTACTTCCTTTAGAACCTTTAAGACGAATCTCTAACTTCGAAGACTGCATTCCTGCAGAGTAAGGTAAAGTAGCCGTGTACTTGAAGCTCTTTCCTGTTTTGAAAGGAATTACATCACCGTTTCCAGTTGCTTTTTCTCCTTTGAATTCTTGCACTTTATATGTTGCTTCTCCACCGTTCCAAACAATCGCTGGAGTCGCTTGGGCAGAAACTGATTTCGCGAAATACTTTTCAGGGAATTTACCTGTGATGGTAATCTTTACAGAATCACCGTGAACTTCCAACGGACTTGGTTCCACTTTAAAGTTTAGTTCTTCCATGTGTTTTTGCATTGAGCCAAGACCGGCACAACCTTGAAAAAGAAGAGTAACTGCTGTTAACGCAACTACTACCGACGAAAATCCTTTTTTCATTTTTTCAGCTTAATTATATAATGGGCACAAATTTACAATCAATTATTGAGTCTACAATGCTCGAATTCAAATTATTGTTGAACTACGCCCATGGCGCAGAACTTTTCAATTCGCTGCTGGGTACGTTCTTCAAATCCTAACTTTTCTAATTCGTTTAACGCATTAACTATGGCTTCTTTCAATAGCTGCGTTGCGGCTTCGGGATTGTTGTGCGCGCCTCCTAGTGGTTCGCGAACAATTCCATCAACCAGTTTATTCGCAAACATATCGTCAGCCGTGAGTTTCAGAGCAGATGCTGCCTCCATTTTATGATCTGTATTTCTCCATAAAATGGTAGAACAAGACTCTGGAGATATAACAGAATACCATGTGTTCTCTAACATGAGGACACGATCTCCAATACCAATTCCCAAAGCGCCACCTGACGCTCCTTCTCCGATAATAATACAGATTACAGGGACTTTCAAGCGCATCATTTCGAACAGATTTCTTGCAATGGCTTCTCCTTGTCCGCGCTCTTCAGCCTCCAAACCAGGAAAAGCACCAGGAGTATCGATCAGCGTTACAATAGGCTTATTGAATTTCTCTGCCAATTTCATCAAGCGAAGAGCCTTGCGATATCCCTCTGGATTAGCCATACCAAAATTTCGATAAGAACGCATTTTTGTGTTCGCTCCTTTTTGCTGTCCAATGAACATCACGCTTCTTCCGTCGATAGATCCGAATCCGCCAATCATAGCCTTATCGTCTTTTACCGTGCGATCACCATGCTGCTCAACCCACGTTCCTTCAGTCATATTTTCAATATATTGAAGGGTGTAGGGCCTTTCAGGATGACGGCTTACCAATACACGTTGCCATGGAGTAAGGTTCGAATAAATCTCGTTGGTCTTTTCAATGACAGCACGCTCGAGATCTTCGATTGCTGCATGCACATCTATCCCATTCTTCTTTTCACTCTCTCTTAGCTTCTCAATTTGTTGACGAAGCTCTTTTATTGGGGATTCAAATTCTAAATAAATTTCCATAGTTTCAGTTTGGGAGGACAAAAATACACATAAGTGTTAAGAGTTGTGCTTGATAAATTCGAGGAACTTTTTCAAGGCTTTTGCTCGGTGACTTAATAATTTCTTTTCTTCAATATTCATTTGAGCGAAGGTGCGGGAATTACCTTCGGGATGAAAGATTCCGTCGTATCCAAATCCGTCTGTACCGCGAATACTCACACCCAATTTCCCTTTTACTATTCCCTCAAAATAAAAAGTGCCTGCTACCGAGCAATAGCAAAAGACCGATCTGAATTGCGCATTCCGATTGGTCTTACCTTCCATTTCCTTTAACACCTTCTCGATGTTCCGCTCATTCGAGCGAGGCTCCCCGGCATAAATGGCCGAGTTTACTCCTGGCCTTCCATTCAACGCTTCTATTTCTAAACCGGTATCGTCTGAAAAGCACGCCATTCCCGTTTTTTCAAAAACGAATCTCGCCTTCTGCTCTGCGTTTCCTTCCAGCGTGCCTGTTGTTTCAGGAATTTCTTCATCCACTCCAACATCGCGCATAGAGACTACTTCAACTCCCAAAGGCAAAGCTGCTTGTATCTCCTGAAGCTTGTTCTTATTTCCTGATGCAAAAACTATTTTCATGATTTGCGTAATATTTTCCCACTATCGGTTCGATTAAATTGATTTTCAAAAACGATTTCTCTTGGTTTGCGAACACCCAAATTCAGCGCTTCAATTTTATGTTGAAGAGATGCGTCGGTTTCTCCTTCAACATAAAGTATCACTTTCCTTCCCAGCAACTCGTCGCGAACAGAGCCTATGTAGAAAGGTTGATTGATTTGGTTGGAAAGGCTTCGTTCTATTTCTTCCGGAAATAATTTCACTCCTCCGGAAATAATCACATGGTCCAATCTTCCCTTCAAAACAAATCCTTCTTCCAAAAATTCAACAACGTCTGTTGTTTCTAACGTTGGCAAATTCAACCAAGAATCTTGAACGATTAAATTCCCGCTGCCGCCTTGTTTTATTTGAACACCCGCTAATGGCATAAACCCCGCGTTTAGCTTCAGGTTTCGCAAAGCTACGTGGGTAAGGGTTTCGGTCATGCCGTATCCTTCCCAAATAGTTGATTCGACCTGATTTGCGAAGTGAAGCACTTTATCTGAAATAGGTCCACCACCAAGTAGAATATGTTTGATCCGATTCAAAGAAGTCGGACTGCTCTCCGTAATTTGAACGCACTGTTGAGAAGTGAAAGACGCGAAATCGTAATAACCAGGAACATCAGGATGGGTCGAAGGCGTTTGCCAAGTCAAGTTCCATTCATGGATTATAGCACGCAAAGCCATCATTTTCCCGGCAACATAAATCGGCGGTAATGCACAAAATACTTCAGCGTTTTTATTTAGGTTGAAGAAGGCTGATGTTCGTTGGGCAGAGCGAATGACCTGCTCTTTGGTAAATGTGATCACTTTCGGAGTTCCAGTAGAACCGGAGGTTTGAAATGAAATGAATTCTGATTCGTTCCATTCTTTTTCAATTTCAGCATACGCCAAAATCATATCACTTCCCGAAAGTGCACGGTTAATCATGATTCAATGGGAATAAGAAATTCGCCTTCCACTTTCCACTTGGCTTCACTGTTGTTGCTGAACAAGCTTCCTGTTCCCAAACCTTGAACCCCATCCAACTTCATCTTACACACCCAATTGGCCAGGTGATTTAAGCCTACATTGCTTTCCAACGAAGACGTTACCCAAAAACCAATATCGTGTTCATCGGCCCAATTCTTCCAACGCTCAGCAGCGGTATAACCGCCATGAAGCGATGGCTTAACCACAAGGTAAGCGGGTTTACCCAAATGCAAAAACGACTCGAAATTATTGGGATGACTTCCAATCAATTCTTCATCGAAGGCAATTGGAACGGGCGATTCAGTGCACAACTTAAACATGGCCTCAAATTGCCCCGCTTTAATGGGTTGCTCAATGCTGTGTAATTTAAATTCCGATAACTGCTGCAGTTTGTCTAATGCCTCTTCCGCGCGAAATGCGCCGTTGGCATCAACGCGAATGGTAAGTTCTTCTTCGTTTCCCCACGATCTGATTTCTCGAATCAAATTCAACTCATCGTTAAAATTCAATGCGCCAATTTTAAGTTTGATGCACCGACTTCCTTCGTCGAATTTCCTTTTAGCTTCAAGACGCATTGCCTCTATTTCATTCATCCAAATCAATCCATTGATTGGAATAGCATGCAATTCTTTTTTAGGGAGGAAAGGGAAATCTTTTCGTCCTGAATGATATCCGGCAAGTGCTGCGTCAATGGCGCATTGCACGGAAGACAATGTAGAAGTGTCTTCATTGCACTTTTCCGAAAGTGATAAGCGAGATAATTCTGTTATCACTTCCTCTTTTGTCTCCTTGCTTAATCCCCACAAAGGGGCTACCTCTCCAACACCGACTACATTTCCAACTGAATCTGTTAATTGTAAAATCCAACTGTCACGGGTGAAGAGCACATCGCGACTGGTTTTAGCAGGTTTATTGAATTGAAGGGTTCGATGCTCGTCCTTCCATCTCATTTTCTTGACCCTGAAATATTCTTTAAAAGCCACTCAACTGGAGCCTTGTCAGTTACTTTCTTTTTCCACCAAAGTACAAGTAAAAAAGAAATGACTAGCATAAAAATTGAGGCTGGAATTAACGTTTGAGCCCCTTTAAACCAATAAATCCTCGCTTGATTACCTCCTTTGATAAGTGACCATAAAACACCTGTCTGCAAACAAACAAAGAAATAAAGAGTATATTTCGATGACGAGAATCGATCAATTGAATTTATTACTTTCGCGCCTTTCTCCGTTTCATTCCATTTCTTAGCTAGAAAGTTAATTACGCTTGTTGTCAAAACAACTGCACCTGATTCGAATAAGATGAATGAAAAGCTATGAAAACGAATGTTTAACCCTTGGATGGCAAAAATATTAAGTTGACCTACTTCACCGAAAAGTTTGTTCATGAATGGTTGAATTGCTATTCCGCATAGCATAGCAATTGCTCCTAAAATAGCTGCTGGTGGCATCCAACCTCGAACTTTTAGATTCATTTTTCCATAAATAATACCAAGAATAAAAAAAGACACCCATGGAAAAACAGAGTAATATCCATTAAAAAAAAGAAAACCAACAACATCCATAGCGTTAGCCTCGGTAATACTAACTCCTGAATAGGAAGGATAAATTGGCACATCTAAATTCCCGAGAACTGCTGAAGATAAAACTACTGAAAAAAGTAAAATCTGCAGTACTAAAGAGTCCCAACGAATAAACAGTGGTGAAATAAAAAAACAAACCCCGGCAATTACCAAAATATTCACTGGCCAAAAACCAACAAACAACAATCCTAGAAGAAACAACACTATGCCACGACGACTGTAATGTGACATTAATCTCTTTCCACTCTGTTTTTTTGATTTAAAGGCCAAAGCCATTGTGTATCCATTTAAAAACAGAAAAAGTGCTGGACAAAATCCAAACCAAATGAAGTAAACCTCTTGGGTATTTCTGTATGATGGTGGGGATGATTTTAGGACATATAAAATATCTTTTAAAACAAATGTTTCATTCGCTAGAATTGTGCCTACGACTGCCAATAAATAAGACACTGCAATCCCTTTTATTTCTCTATTTGAAGCCATGATCAAATATACTCTTTGAATTTAAATATCTGGCAAAAAAATGAAAATGAGCAAAGCAATTGCGAACGTTGAAAGTGCAACTTTCTTCAATTCCACATCTAACAAAACAGGATTGGCACATAACATAACTTTCTTCGCATGAACTAACAACACAATAAAAGGAAGAAGGGAAAATGCAAAATAATTGGGAATAATAAATGCTTCTGTAATA
>JBJOON010000038.1:0-14301 GCA_046051235.1 Bacteroidota bacterium | reverse complement strand
TCAATTGGCCAACATGGGTGTTCGCGTTATTGTAGCGGGATTGGATATGGATTACACGGGCAAGCCTTTCGGGCCCATGCCGCATTTGTTGGCCATTGCCGAATACGTGACTAAGGTTCACGCCATCTGTGTTGAAACCGGCCAACTCGCCCACTATTCCCATCGCATTATTGAAGGCGATAAGCAAGTTCAGCTGGGTGAAAAGGAATCGTATGTTCCGCTTTCGCGTTCTGCGTTTGTGAAGAAGCAAAAATAATAACGTATTAATTCGGCAAATAACCACTCAGAGTTAACAAGATTGCCCCGTTGTATTTTGGAAGTGCGCCAGCTTGATTGAACAGCTCTGAAAGACCTCTGCTTAATCTGAATTCTACCGCATAACTATCAGAACCATAACCCAACCCCGCAAGAATACCGAATTCTTTTTTCGAGTATGGAAAGAATGAGTTAGAATCAATAACAGTATCTGAAACCAATGTTCCATTGATCAACGTTTCATGTCCTCGCGTGCGCGAACCTATTAAACTTGCATAATACACACCGCCCTTGAAGAAAATTCTAGTGTCATTTCCAACTGGAATATTCAATCCTGCTGTTATAGGAATCTGAAGGTAGTAACGCGTGTTCTTGTAATTCTTCGAAACAGTCACGGTATCACTGTTTGAAAATACGCTGTGCTCGTATAGCAATGAATCTCCATAACTCATGAAATTTATTTCTGAGGTTAAGAGGAAAGGCGCATCAAAATGATGTTCCCCAACAAGACCAATGGAAAAGCATTGAACGTCTCTTGATTTTTCAAATTCATTGAATTCGCCTAGTAATTTGGAAGAACCGAAACCTGCCGATCCGCCATAATGAGTGAACAATTGCGCAGAGATCTGCGATAGGCTAAAAACAAAAAAGAAAAAGGCGATAGGCTAAAAACAAAAAAGAAAAAGCTCAGAAAACGTTTCATGCATTAATAAAACCGGTTGCCGTGTTTAATACTTCTTGAATTCCATTTACATCACTTCCCCCCGCTGTTGCGAAGAAAGGTTGTCCACCTCCACCTCCTTTGATGGCCTTCGCCCATTCACGAACGAGCTGACCTGCGTTCCATTTCTTTTCATTCACCAATGAATCGCTTAATGCCAATGAGATGGTTGGTTTACCCGCAGAGACGTTCGCCAACAAAATAAACGCATTAGGAATTTCCGATTTCAGTTGGAAACAAATATCCTTAATCGCATTTGCGTCTAAATCTACTTGATCAATTAAAACATTCATTCCGTTTTTCTCGGTGAATTTTTCCTTCAACACCGATTTCATTTGCATGGCCTTTTCGTGCTTCAACGCGTCCAATTCTTTTTCAAGACTTGAAAACTTACTTAACAAATCTTCAACGGCTTTGCTTGCGTTTTTGTTTTTCACCAATGCACGAACAGCTTCTAATTCGTTGCGCTCTGATTCAAGCAAAGCGTCTACTGCATCTGCAGTAATGGCTTCAATTCTGCGAATACCGGCAGCTACAGCTGCTTCCGAAATAATCTGGAATGAACGAATATCGCTGGTCTTCTGAACGTGGGTTCCTCCGCACAATTCAACACTGCTTCCGAATTGAATTACACGAACGGTAGATCCATATTTTTCACCAAACAACATCATGGCGCCTTGCGCTTTTGCTTCGTCCATGGTTGCGTTTCTATTTTCATTCAATGGGAAAGCAGCTCGAATGCGGCTGTTCACCAATTGCTCTACTTGCTTCAATTCGTCGTCGGTCATTTTCGCGAAATGTGAAAAGTCGAATCGCAAATAATCTGAATTCACCAACGAGCCTTTTTGTTCCACGTGTGTTCCTAAAACCTCACGCAGTGCTTCGTGCAACAAATGCGTAACACTGTGATTGCGTTGTGAACTTTCACGCTTGGTTCTATCAACTACAGCCGTGAATGTCGCACTTATATTTTCCGGAAGTTGTTCTACGAAGTGAACGCTTAAGTTGTTCTCTTTCTTCGTGTCTATGACAGCAATGCTTTCATTGATGGTCTTTAAAACACCAGTATCTCCTACCTGTCCACCACCTTCTGCGTAGAAAGGAGTATTGCTCAACACCAATTGAAAACTCTCTTTTCCTTTCGCTTTAATTTTTCTATACTTCAGAATTTTCGTTTCGCATTCCAACGAGTCGTATCCAACAAAAACAGGATCTCCGGTTTGCAATTCAACCCAGTCGTCGGTCTCTAATTTCGTAGCGTTGCGACTTCTTTCTTTTTGTTTTTCGAGTTCTTCTTCGAATCCTTTTGCGTCCACTCCCACGCCCTTTTCAGAGGCAATTAACGAAGTTAAATCGAAGGGGAATCCGAACGTGTCGTACAATTCGAAAACTGTTTTTCCATCTAACACTTCAGCTCCTTTGCTGAGATGATCGTCTAACAATTGAATGCCTTTGTCGAGTGTGCGCAAAAAGCTTTCTTCTTCTTCACGAATCACACGCTTCACTAAATCTTTGTTTGAAACAATTTCAGGGAAGAAGGATCCCATCTCTGCTGCAAGCACATCTACCAATTCAAAAATGAACGGATCTTTTCTGTTCAAGAAACTGTATCCGTAACGAATGGCTCTGCGCAAGATTCTTCGAATCACATATCCCGCTCCACCGCTTGCAGGAAGCTGTCCGTCTGCAATGGTGAACGACACTGCGCGCACGTGATCGGCAATGACGCGAATGGCAATGTCTTGTTTTGAATCGCTACGCGTATAGGCAACTCCCGATGTTTTACAAATGCGATCAATCAGAGGTGAAAAGACATCGGTGTCGTAGTTCGATTGTTTGCCCTGCATAGCTACACACAAACGTTCGAAGCCCATTCCAGTGTCTACGTGTTTGTTTGGAAGAGGCTCTAGCTCTCCGCTTGCCTTGCGATTGAATTGCATGAACACGTTGTTCCAAATTTCAATCACTTGCGGATGGCTGTCGTTCACCAATATTTTTCCATCGACTTTCGCACGCTCTTCATCGGTACGAATGTCAATGTGTATTTCGCTGCACGGACCACATGGACCCGTTTCGCCCATTTCCCAGAAATTGTCTTTTTTATTTCCCTTTAAAATTCTGTCTTCCGCAATGCAGCGTTTCCAAATGTCGAACGCTTCTTGATCGAATTCCAATCCTTCTTTTTCATCGCCTTCGAAAACGGTTACGTACAATCTGTCTTTTGGAAGTTTATAAACTTCAGTCAACAATTCCCACGCCCATGTGATGGCTTCTTCCTTGAAATAATCTCCGAACGACCAGTTGCCTAACATTTCGAACATGGTATGGTGGTAGGTGTCTACGCCTACTTCTTCCAAATCGTTGTGCTTTCCACTTACACGAAGACACTTTTGAGAATTCGCGATACGCTTGTGTTCGATGGTGCCGTGTCCAAGAAATAAATCTTTGAACTGGTTCATACCTGCATTGGTGAACATAAGCGTTGGGTCGCCCTTCACTACGATAGGTGCCGACGATACGATGTGGTGACCTTTCGATTTAAAAAAGTCTAAAAAAGTTTGGCGAATCTCTTGAGCTGTCATCATGCGCGCAAATTTACATCTCACAAGGGAAGAAGCGATTAAAAAAAGTGACGTAAATTCGCAAGGCATGAAGAAATTCAAGTACAAATACATCTTCAATCCGAATACCCTCAACTACGAGGCTATAACGTACACCATTCGCGACTACGCTTGGATTGTCACACGCTATTTACTTGCGGGGGTAGTTTTAGGTGGAATTGGTATCGTGCTTTACGCGTCATTCTTCAAAGATCCGGAGACTGAGCAATTGGAAAAGAAGATTAATTATCTGGAAACGCAGATCGAAACTTTCAATCGTAAGATTGACACATTGGAATTGTTTGCGACAGATTTGGAGCGAAGAGATGAAAACGTTTACCGATCCATATTCGGTGCAGAGCCATACGCTCGCAAGTACTCAGGCCTTTCATCTAAAACTCACAATGACTTCGCAACAGACAAAGACGTAGAGGAAACTTTGTTCCGCATTCGCAAATTGCAAGAGATGTTTGTGAGTCAGAGTAAGTCATACGAAGAGATTTATTCGTTAGCGCGTGGACAAGACGCCATGCTTCAGAGCATTCCAGCCATTCAGCCCGTTTCGAACAAAGACTTGGAGCGCATCTCTTCCGGTTTCGGATATCGCATTCATCCGATTTACAAAGTGGCTAAACTTCACACTGGATTAGACTTCACAGCAGATATTGGAACTGAAATTTATGCCACTGGAGACGGCGTTGTTGAAAAAATCGAAAGTATCTATACAGGGTATGGAAATAACGCTGTAATCCAGCATGGATACGGGTATCAGACACTTTACGCTCACATGAGCAAAATTCTCGTTCGTCAGGGCGAAAAAGTCAAAAGAGGCCAATTGATAGGGCTTGTAGGCAATACGGGGGCATCTACGGGTCCGCACTTGCATTATGAAGTTATTAGAAACGGTGAAAAAGTAGATCCGGCGTTTTACTTTTACAACGACATTACGCCAGAGCAATACGAAGAGGTATTGCAGCGTGCTGCCAATGCCAACCAAAGTTTCGACTAATTATGTCTAAGACCTTCGAAATAGAAAAGATTTACTTCAGTATCTCTGAAGTTGCTGAAATGTTTGATGTGAACGCCTCTCTTCTACGTTTTTGGGAAAAGGAATTTCCGCAATTGCAACCGCGCAAGAACAGCAAGGGCAATCGCATGTATTCTAAGAAAGACATTGAGCTATTCAAGAAGATTCACGAGTTGGTGCGTGTACAAGGATTCACCTTGGAAGGTGCGAAGAACGCGCTTCGTCAAAAGGTGAACGAAACCGATGGAGCAGCTATTCAAGCGCGTTTAATACGCGTTCGTTCAGAGCTCGTAAGTATTTTAAGCAGTTTGTAAAAACAAACGAACGCGTGGCTTGTTTCTAAGTCATGTTATCTGAAACAGACATTGATCGTATTGTAGAAATGGCGTGGGAAGACCGCACGCCATTCGACGCTATTACCGCGCAGTTCGGCATTAGCGAAGCCGAAGTCATTGCGCTTATGCGCAAAGAAATGAAAGCCTCCTCTTTCCGCATGTGGCGCGCCCGCGTGCAAGGCAGAGCTACCAAGCACGTGATGCTTCGCACAGAATCGCTGAACGACGAAAGCCGCTTCAAATGCACCCGCCAGCGAAGCGTTTCCAACAATAAAATTTCCAAAAGGAAATGAAAATTGGTCTCGTCTTTCCGCATCAACTTTTCGAAGACCACGAACTGTTTCGCACCTGCGATGAAATCTTTTTGATTGAAGAGCCCCTCTTCTTTTCACAATATAAATTCCACAAGAAAAAAATAATCTTGCATCGCGCAAGCATGAAAGCCTTTCTGGAAGAGCAATCCAACGCTTCTTCCAACTGGCATTACATTGCACATGACGAAGCGTCTTCCCTTCAAATTGAAAATAAATTGAAGTCTCTAGGGGCGACAGAATTGTTGTGGATTGACACGGTTGATTTCAACCTAGAAAAAAAAATAAACAAGTGGGCGCAACGATTAAGTCTTGCGACTAAGCGATTCGAATCACCGAATTTTTACAATTCGGAAGCAGAGCTTCGCGAGTATTTCAGCAAGAAAAAATTCTTCTTGAACGACTTCTACATTCACGAAAGAAAGAAGCGTAAGATTCTTTTAGAGCCCTCTGGTGAGCCTGTTGGTGGCAAGTGGACCTTCGATACCGAAAACAGAGCGAAAGCCCCTAAGGGAATGCAGTTTCCAGCGCCATATGCTTCAAAAAGAAATGAGTTTGTGGTTGAAGCAACAACCTACGTAGAAGTGCATTTCGGAAATCATGTGGGCACTTCCGAGAACTTCATTTACGCCGTTACAAGAAGCGAAGCGAAAGCCGCCTTGCACTATTTCATTCAACATAAAATAAATGAATACGGAACGTACCAAGATGCCATTGTGCCGAGAGAAGCATGGCTCTTTCATTCCGTGATTTCTCCGTATTTGAACATTGGCTTGCTTACTCCGCAAGAGTGCGTTCAAGCAGCGTTGGACTCGAATGCTGGAATGAACAATGTGGAAGGATTTGTTCGTCAGGTTTTGGGGTGGCGCGAGTTCATTCGTGCGGTGTATGTGTTGAAAGGGGTTGAAGAGCGGAATTCGAATTTCCTTCAACACAATCGGAAATTACCAAACGGATTTTGGGATGCAAGTACCGGTAT
Source organism: Bacteroidota bacterium (assembly GCA_046051235.1). Lineage (GTDB taxonomy): Bacteria > Bacteroidota > Bacteroidia > Flavobacteriales_D > Sanyastnellaceae > CAIZGX01. The sequence goes on along the minus strand of JBJOON010000038.1, from coordinate 8,073 downwards.
TCGTCCGATTGATGATTGTTTGGAAGGCCTTCTTCAAAACGCCTATTCGCATCACATTGAACGCTTGATGTTGTTGGGGAATTTTATGTTGTTGAGCGAAGTTCATCCGCATGAAGTGTACGAGTGGTTCATGACGTTTTACATAGACGCCTATGATTGGGTGATGGTTCCGAATGTTTATGGTATGTCGCAATTTGCAGATGGCGGACTCATGAGCACGAAGCCATACATGAGTGGCTCGAATTACATTTTCAAAATGAGTCATTACAAAAAAGGCGAGGCTTGGGAAAAAATCTGGGACGCCCTCTTTTGGAATTTCATTGAGCGCAATACGCCGTTTCTTTCGCGGAATTATCGCTTGAGTATGATGGTCTCTTTGCTGAATAAAATGGACGGACAAAAAAAACAAGGGCACCTGGCCCTTGCTCAATCTTTTTTGAATAAAGTGGATTAAGATCCGCAGTAAAGACAGCCTTCGTCTGCGTCTTCCATTTCACCAGATCCGTGCACAAGGCGCTTCACTTCATTTTCTACATCTGCTTCAGACCAAGTAGGATTTACGGCCTTAATGCGTGCTTTTAAGAACATGTATTCGTTTGTTTCCATAATGGGTTTGTTTTGGTAGTTGGAAGTTACAAAGGTGAAGATGAAGCCCATGTTAAGTCGAATTGACTTACTAACAGCACCCGGTTCACGGACATCTATTTGCTGATTATCAGCGAAAAAACCCGTGGATAATCAGTTATGGAAATGAAGTATCTGCCGTTTGGCAATTCCGAAATGTCGAGATCGGTATCTTGTCGGATTCTTGCTTTCTTCACCAATATTCCCTCGCTGTTCCTGACTTCCAGGCATAGCGATTTCTTTGGAACTTGAATATGAACGATGTCTTTGGCAGGGTTCGGGAAAATGCGAATGTCTGAAGATTCAGAGAGCACATTGTTTCCTGAAAGGTAGTCTCCGAGAACTGGAGTCAAATTGAATTTGTGCAACTTCTGCTGCGTGGTAATGATACTCTGACTGAAGTATTCATTGGTGAGGTAAACGTCTATTCCATTGGTGGTTGCTACACCTTCAATTTGATGGAAATTCAGAGACAAATTTATTTTTTGTTGAAACGAAGAGAAGAAATCGGTTCCTTCAAAATCGAATAAGAGATACATGAACGGTTGCAACAAGGAAGAATATCCGGAAAGGATAATGAGTTTTTTATTGGGTAGATACGTTGCTCCAGTTATGAGTCCGTTTACCTCAGAAGAATCCTTTCGTTGCGCTAAATAATTTCCTGGAACTTTCGGCACGCTGTAACACGCTGTTGATAGGTCGATCCAATTTTTGGTAAAAAGAAACAAGCTGTCTGTTCCCGCAATGAAAGCCTCGCAATCGAAGGCTGTATTTTGATTGGAAGGTGTGAAGTCTGTTTGATCTTCGTAAGCAAAAGCAATGGTATCTATTGCAGGCGTGCCTTCAAGAAGTGATGATTTTTCAATTCGAAGAATATGCAGATCTGTTCTATTGCCGGCGTTGTTTCCAAAATCTCCAACATACATATACAAACTGTCTTGTGTGATTTCTTCCCAATCGAAATTGGATGTTCCGTTCAATGAAAAAGTCTGAAGAACGGCTCCATTCAATGTGTCTATGACATACAACTGCTCATCTGAATTGTCGTTGTGGGTAAGCAGTCCATCTTGAAAGAAAATAAGTCCGGAAGTCTCGGGAACTTGAGATGAAAGCTCGATAGAATAAACGGGAGAAAGGGTTACTGCAGGAAGGTTCGGTTGGGCTATACCCACAGAGGTCACGACAATCAATATGAAAAGCACCGAACTTTTGAGCATGCGCAAATTTACGCTCCAAATATCGAAAGCTTGTATTCCATGGGAGTCATTCCCACTAATTTCTTGAAAACACGCGAGAAATAATTGGGATCAGAGAACCCTGAAGCATAACCAACTTCTTTGATAGCCAAAGAACCCGAAGCGATCATTTGCTTGGCAATGTTCACCTTTTCCATGAGCACCATTTTATTGGGTGAAATACCGAACTCGTTGGTGAACATTCTGTAGAACGAAGACTTACTCATATAAGCCATGCTGCTGAGTTGCTGAATGTTTATCTCTTCCGTAGCATTTCTTCGAATGTATTCCACCACAGCAAGGAGTCGCTCATTCATGCGCTGCTCTTTGACCTCACCCGTGAGTGCTAGAACGTTTTGCTGACGAATGATAGCCAACATGAGTTCTTTCAATTTCAGATCTACCATAACGTCTTTCAACGGATCAGATCCTGTGAAGATCTTCACCAATCGATTTCCCAACGTAACAATTGATTCGTCGTTTTGAATGAACAGATTTTTGACATCGAAATTCCAATGTTCGTTCAACTCTTTTTCTCGCGGAAAATGTTCGTTGAGATATTGTATCTGTTTACAGAGGTAATCATCATCCATAACCAACGCGGTGCATTGTGTTGGGCTTGCCTCACAAGCATCGGGAAAGTCAATCACCATTTCTTCTTGGGAAGAAAGAATGAAGGTCTGTCCAGGGACATAGTCCATAGCTACCTTTTCCTGATGTAGCACTTTCTTACCTCGAAGCATGGAAGTAATGGTGAATCCACCGAATTGAAGCCTCACCTGTTCGGCATGCTGGTGGGTTTCAAAGATGTTGAATTCGCACTGATTGGTCGTAAACGTGGTTCGATGCTCTACCGGTGTGGTAAGCTTATCGAGGCTCGTTAATTGGACTTCTTTCAGTTTATACATGCGCTTGAAAAATTCAACTTCAGCAAATTACAAAGAAGTGGACATCTGAAAAACATGATTTTTGTTTTGGGAATTTTGTGCTATTCATTAGGAATCTAATCCTGCTTCGTTTAACGAAGTCGTCTGAGATTGCGACATAACCTAAAAAATAATTCTATGGGAAACTTAGCAAACAGACCGACTTTCAAAGAAAAGTACGGCAATTACATCGGTGGACAATTCGTTGCTCCTGTGAACGGGGAGTATTTCGAAAACATCTCTCCTGTTGATGGAAAAGCATTCACACAAGCTGCTCGTTCTGGAAAAGAGGACATTGAATTGGCAGTAACTGCCGCTGAAGAGGCCTTTAAAACTTGGAGTAAAACAAGTGTAACTCATCGCAGCAATACGTTGCTTCGCATTGCACAAATTATTGAAGACAACCTAGAATACCTTGCAACGGTTGAAACTATTGACAACGGAAAGCCTATTCGCGAAACACGTGCGGCTGACTTACCGCTAGTGGTAGATCACTTCCGCTATTTCGCAGGAGTTATTCGTTCGGAAGAAGGAACTATTTCTGAGCACGACGAACATACCGTTAGCATTAACCTACACGAGCCGCTTGGCGTTGTTGGACAAATTATTCCATGGAACTTCCCATTGTTAATGGCTGCATGGAAGATTGCTCCGGCTTTGGCTGCTGGTTGTACTGTGGTCGTTAAGCCCGCTGAGCAAACACCAACTTCTATCATGTGTTTGATGGAGTTAATCGGTGGCGAACTTCCTGCTGGTGTATTGAATATTGTAACCGGATTTGGTCCTGAAGCTGGAAAACCATTGGCAACACACACGCGCATTAGCAAAGTGGCATTCACTGGAGAGACTACAACTGGACGATTGATCATGCAATACGCTTCAGAAAACCTTATTCCAGTAACAATGGAATTGGGCGGAAAGTCACCAAACATTTTCTTCGAATCGGTAGCTGCTGAAGACGATGAATTTTTCGATAAAGCCGTTGAGGGTGCTGTTCTTTTCGCTTTGAATCAAGGGGAAGTTTGCACGTGTCCATCGAGAATTTTAGTTCATGAAAATATCTATGACAAATTCATGGAGCGCGTTATTGCTCGTACGAAAGCGATTATCGCTGGTAACCCGTTAGACGGAAGCGTTATGATTGGTGCGCAAGCATCGAACGATCAGTACGAGAAAATTCTTTCTTACATCAACATTGGTAAAGAAGAAGGTGCTGAAGTTCTTTGTGGTGGAAATGCACAGTCATTCGACGGTGACATCAAAAACGGATTCTACATTGAGCCTACGATTTTGAAAGGTCACAACAAGATGCGTGTATTCCAAGAAGAAATCTTTGGTCCTGTTGTTTGTGTTACCACTTTCAAAACAACAGAAGAAGCATTAGCCATTGCGAACGATACTTTGTACGGATTGGGCGCAGGTGTTTGGACAAGAGATGCGCATGAGTTGTACCAGGTGCCACGTGCTATTCAAGCTGGACGTGTTTGGGTAAACTGCTATCACGCTTATCCAGCGCACGCTCCATTCGGTGGTTATAAGAAATCTGGATTCGGAAGAGAGACACACAAAATGATGTTAGGACACTACCGTCAAACGAAGAATATGTTGATCTCTTACAACAAAAACAAACTTGGATTTTTCTGAGGTTAAATACAACAAGCAATGCACCGAGCTCCAGGGCTCGGTGTTTTGTTTTTAATTTGGAGCATGGAAAAATTCCCTCGCATTGAAGCGAATAAAGAAGCTGAAACACTCATTCATGAATTGCAAGCGCAGTATGGCGACCTTGTTTTTCATCAAAGTGGCGGATGTTGCGACGGTTCATCGCCCATGTGTTTTCAGAAAGGCGATTTCATTATGGGCTACAGCGATGTGTGTTTAGGGGAGGTGTGTGGTGTTGAATTTTGGATGAGTCAAGACCAATTTGAATATTGGAAACACACACACCTTACACTGGGTGTTGTGATTGGAAGAGGATCTAGTTTTTCATTGGAAATCCCAACGGGAAAAAGATTCATGATTCACTCGCGCCTATTGACCCAAGAGGAATTGATGAACTTAGAAGAATTGCGTTACAGAGAAGATTAATCTGTAACTTGGAACTTCAAAACAGACAACCATGAAAAGAATTGAATCGTTTGAAGAATATAAATCGGTATACGCCGAAAGCATCGCTAACCCAGATAAATTCTGGGGTGAAATAGCTGAATCTTTTTCTTGGAAAAAGAAATGGAACACTGTTCTCTCGGGAACATTTGTAGATGCGCGTAACCGTTGGTTCGACGGTGGTGAATTGAACATTACCGAGAATTTACTCGACAGACATCTAGCTGAGAAAGGAAATGAGACTGCTCTGATTTGGGAACCGAATGAACGTTCGGTTCAGGCTCGTTCTTTCACATACTCTGAACTTCATGAAGAAGTTTGTATCGCTGCTGAAATGCTTCGCACCATGAGCGTTCAAAAAGGAGATCGTGTTTGTATATACATGAGCATGGTGCCCGAATTGGTATTTAGCGTGTTGGCTTGCGCCCGCATTGGCGCAGTGCATTCCGTGATTTTCGGCGGGTTCAGTGCGAAGAGTATTGCAGATCGCGTTGACGATGCAGAAGCTGATTTCGTGATAACCATGGACGGTGGACTTCGCGGTAACAAGACCATTCCGTTGAAATCGGTTGTGGATGAGGCATTGACTTCAACACGAAAAATAAAAAATGTTTTGGTCTTCAACTACCTCAACCTTCCAACCGAAAAAAAAGAAATTGATATCGATTGGAATGAGTTGAAAGCGGAAGTTGTTTCAGCAAAAAATTACATGAAGCCCGGAGAAACGCTTCAGTCGGAAGATCCGTTATTCATCTTATACACCAGCGGATCCACGGGTAAACCGAAGGGTGTTGTGCACAGCACCGCGGGATACATGGTGTGGACTGCCTATACTTTTTTGAATGTGTTTCAATATCAGAAAGGCGACATTCATTTTTGTACTGCCGATGTTGGATGGATAACGGGACATAGCTATTTGATTTACGGACCGCTTCTGAATGGCGCTACTTCATTGATGTTTGAAGGGATACCTACTTATCCAGATGCAGGAAGATTTTGGGACATTGTAGCGAAACACAAGGTGAGTATTTTCTATACCGCCCCTACTGCTATTCGCAGTTTAATGTCTGCCGGTGATGAATTTTTAGAAGAAAAAGATTTGTCTTCGTTGCGCATACTCGGAAGCGTTGGCGAACCTATTAATGAAGAAGCTTGGAATTGGTATCACGATAAAATTGGAAAAGGAAATTGTCCGATTGTCGATACGTTCTGGCAAACAGAAACCGGTGGTGTAATGATTTCAAGTTTGGCGGGTGTAACACCGTCTAAGCCTGTATTCGCAACATTGCCAATGCCTGGGGTTCTTCCTGTTTTGTTAGACGATAAAGGGAATGAAATTCTTGAGAACGATTTAACGGGGAATCTGTGCTTCAAGCAGCCGTGGCCTTCTATGATTCGCACCACCTATGGCGATCACGAGCGATGTATTTTGAATTACTTCAGCACCTATAAAAATTATTACTTCACGGGTGACGGTGCATACAGAGATGCTAACGGCATGTACCGTTTGGCTGGAAGAGTGGATGATGTGTTGAATGTAAGCGGACATCGCATTGGAACAGCTGAAGTGGAGAACGCTATAAATCACACGCACGGTGTTATTGAAAGCGCGGTAGTTGGTTATCCGCATGACATTAAGGGCCAAGGGATCTATGCGTTCGTTATATGTTCAGAGGAAGGTACTTCGAAAAACACCACGCAAGATTCTTCGAAAGATGTTGCACAAGACGCTTCGCGAGATTCTGCGAAAGGGTATGAGCAAGAGATGGTTTATTCGATTATGAAGACCGTAAGTGAGCAGATTGGAGCGATAGCGAAGCCAGATAAAATTGTGATTGTAAGTGGACTGCCGAAAACAAGAAGTGGAAAAATTATGCGTCGTATTTTGCGCAAAATCGCAGAAGGAGAATTCGATGCAATAGGCGATACAACTACCTTATTAGATCCAGGTGTGGTTCAAGAAATTATTGACAAAGCAAGATAATTTCTTGACTTTTTCGGAATTTTTGTAATTTGCCTCACATGAGGCGGAGGATATTTTCTACGGATAAAAAGAGTAGTTCCTTTTTAATTATCGGCGCTCTTATTCCGAGTTCGGGATTGTTTGTGGTGAACAGTCTTTATGACGTCTCAGGCTTGAATAGCGACACGTTGATTCTTTATTTTCAATCTGCATTGGTGGTTATTTTCGGCTCTGTTTTCTTTGCGCCTGCTTGGGGAAAAATGCCTTTGAAAACTGAGGGGGAGTTTATTCCCTACCGATTCATTGGACGTGGTGCTGTTTCGCTGGCCAGATTCAGAGGACTTTATTTGGGAATACTCATTCTACCCTTGGCTATGGCCCTGAGTATTCAACCGCTTTCAGATTATCTCTTCTTAAATACAACAAGTCAAAATAAATTCTCGCTGTTCATTTTTGGTGTTTTAATCTTGAATGTATTTTTCAATTCTCTGCACAACCGTATCCGAATTGATGCTGTTATCGGATACGCAACGTTGGTTGTTGCAATTCTTTATTTTATTGTAAAACTTCTATTTGACAATTCGAATGAAGAGTCTATCGGTTTAACGCCATTGCTTTACGGCGTTCAATTAAAAACAATGGCCCTATCCTTCGGATTGCTGTGGTGGTTTGCCTCTATAGTAGATCTGCCAGATATGCGCGGTCAACTCTTGCTTACACTTAAAGATGGTTCTACGTCAAGACGCAACATGATTCTATCGTTCATCATTGCGTTTTTCATTCAAGGGATATTGCTCGCCTTTCCGTTGAATCATACCGTAAACAACACATGCAATTGGTTGTGTTTGGCATTCATTACAATGATCATCCTTAACGCGCTGCAGGCAATGTTCAGTACAAATCATTGGACAGGCAGTATCATTTATGCGGGGGTTATTCGACCCATGCTATCGAACGACAATTACGAAAGAGTGTACGGACTTGGCTTTATGTTTTTGGGAATTGGAATCACTGCGTTTTGGTTGATGCTTGAAAAAACAACAACAGAATTGTTCGCCACTATTTTTCTTTTTACGGCTGGTGTCGGACCAGTCTTTATTGCACGTTGGTTGTGGGCGAAAGTGAACGCACAATCAGTTCTCTCCGCTATGATTGGTGCTCCCTTGATTTGGATTCTTTGGTTATTGTTGAAGCAAACATCGGCGTATGCAACCCTTGT
>JBJOON010000037.1:0-18556 GCA_046051235.1 Bacteroidota bacterium | reverse complement strand
GCTTTCACTTTGTAGCCCATTTCAGCCAATGAAGCAGCTGCAGAAGAACCAGCCAACCCGGTTCCAACTACAATCACCTCAATGTTTCTTTTGTTCGAAGGATTCACCAAACGAACTGAATTTTTATACTTCGTCCACTTTTGATCAAGTGGCCCTACTGGAATTTTACCGTCTAACTTCATTGGAAGTAATTTTTAATCCGAATTATTTAACCCAACCTAAGTACATCGCAACTGGCATAGATGCGAACAATACTGAAATCACAATTGAAAATACAGATCCAGCCAATTCAATGGTTGATGCATATTTTCTATGGTTCAATCCTAATGATTGAAATGCGCTTCTGAACCCGTGGTACAAATGCCAGAACAAGGAAAAACATCCAAGTAAATAAATCACAACAGCCACTGGGTTTTGAAACACCAATAACATTTCAGCAAATAAATTCTCGTGCATTACACCGTCAATCTTCACGTGACTCGGCTCTACTGACAATCCTGTAATACGCGTCTTCAACCAAAAATCTTTCAAGTGAATCACTAAGAAAATAAGAATCAATGTTCCCAACAAAGCCATACTTCTTGAATACCAAGTGCTGCTTGCAGACGGCTTGTTGTAAGCATACTTAATTGGACGCGCCTTACGGTTTTGGAAGTAAAGCATCAAACCGTCTACGATATGTAAAATCAATCCCAAGAACAAACCAATTTCCATGGTTCGCACGATAAGGTTGGTTCCCATAAAATGTCCCCATTCGTTGAAGGTTTCCCCTCCATCGTTGAAGAAAATCATAGCGTTAATTCCTGCGTGAACGACTAGGAATGAAATAAGGAACAAGCCTGTTGCGGCCATCCAATATTTCTTAATAAGTGATGATGTAAAAAGACCCATATTGGTTTTTGTTTTGCTGTGCGAAAATACAATCGGAAAACGTTCTACAACAGACAAAATAATTTAGAATTTGTTCAAATAGACTTTATAAACGATTTAAGTGTCACCACACCCGGGTAGGTTGAAATATCTCGCAAACAAAAAAGGGCTGTCCGAAGACAGCCCTTTTCGTTTCTAATTCAAAATGAATTATAATCCGCTGCGTAAGAAACCAGAGATAGACAAGTCTTTATCTATTGACTTCACGTATTGACCAACGGTTAATTTGCTGTCTTTAATGAATTCTTGATTCACCAAAGTAGTTTCTTTAAACCATTTGTTCAAACGACCCATTGCAATTTTCTCAGCCATATCCGCAGGTTTACCTTCGTTGATAGCTAATTCTTTTCCAATTTCGATTTCTTTTTGTTTCAATTCTTCTGGAACAGAAGTCTCATCCAATGCTACTGGAGCCATAGCTGCAGTTTGCATAGCAACATCCTTTGCAACATCTGCAGAAGTTTCTTTGTTGAAACCTACAATAGAAGCCAATTTGTTACCTGGGTGGTTGTAGCAATAAACGAATCCAGCGTTGATTTGTGATGCTGTAGACAAATCAATTTTTTCTCCGATTTTACCAATCTCTTCAGTAATTTTTTCTTCGATAGTTAAAGAAGTTCCAGGGAAAGTTAACGCTTTCACCGCTTCTGGGCTGCTCGCGTTGTTAGCGATAGCTGCATCCAAAATGCTGTTTGCGAAAGTTACAAAACCATCGTTTTTCGCTACGAAATCTGTTTCGCAGTTCAATACGATAATGTAACCGCTGGTGTTGTCTGCGCTAGCCTTAGCTAAAACAACTCCTTCTGTTGCATCGCGATCTCCGCGGCTTGCAGCCACTTTCTGACCTTTTTTACGAAGCAATTCAACTGCTTTTTCGAAATCACCTTCCGCTTCGGTAAGTGCTTTCTTGCAATCCATCATACCCGCACCAGTCATGGTACGAAGCTTATTTACATCTGCTGCTGTAATATTCATGATTCAATAAATAAATTAATTCATTAAAAAATTAAGCCTTTGGTGCACGCTTGCGTGTAGCTGGCTTTCTATCTTCCTTCTTTTCAGCTGTTGCTGGAACGTCTTCACCTTTATCCTTGTCTACTTTACGATCAGCCAATCCTTCAGCGATAGCTTCAATAGCTACATCCAAAATTTTGCTGATAGATTTTGTAGCATCGTCGTTTGCAGGGATAGCGAAATCGATTTTACGTGGATCGCTGTTGGTATCAACCATTGCGAAAACTGGAATACCTAAACGCTTTGCTTCAGCAACTGCGATATGTTCTTTCATTACATCAATAACGAATAATGCAGCAGGAACACGGTTCATGTCTGCGATAGAACCTAAGTTCTTACGCATTTTAGTAACAGTACGAGTCATTTGAAGACGCTCTCTTTTGCTCATGGTAGCAGCAGTTCCGTCAGCTTCCATTTTCTCAATAGAAGTCATTTTACGAACCGCCTTACGAATGGTAACGAAGTTCGTTAACATTCCACCAGGCCAACGCTCTACTACGAAAGGCATTCCGATAGCGCTTACTTTTTCAGCAACGATATCTTTTGCTTGTTTCTTGGTAGCAACGAAAAGGATTTTCTTTCCAGATTTTGCGATTTGACGCATTGCATTGCAAGCTTCATCAAGCTTAACAACTGTCTTGTTCAAATCAATTATGTGAATTCCTTTTTTCTCTCCGAAGATATACGGAGCCATGTTTGGATTCCATTTGCGGCTAAGGTGTCCGAAGTGTACTCCGGCATCTAGCAATTCATCAAAAGTAACTTTTGCCATTTTTTATTTTATTCTTGTTTACGTTCTCTAAAAGTCAACTCCAAAGTAGCCATATCGAAATATGAGTCTTTGGAGTTTGGATGCTAAACAAGCCCGATAAAGCTTTCCACAAAATTCTCCAGCGATTAACGCTTAGAGAACTGGAAGCGAGCACGAGCCTTACGTTGACCGAATTTCTTACGTTCAACCATACGAGGATCACGAGTGGTAAGGCCTTCAGCTTTCAAAGCTGGCTTCCAATCGGGATTAAGTTCAATTAATGCTTTACTGATCGCTAAACGAACAGCTTCAGCTTGACCGGTTATTCCACCGCCATCAATGTTCGCTTTGAAATCATACTTTCCTTCGTTCCCAGTAAGGATGAAAGGTTGGTTAACGCGGTACTGAAGTACCAACGTTGGAAAATAATGTGCGTAATCTTTTCCGTTGATTTCAAATTTACCTGTTCCTTCTGAAAGGTAAACACGTGCTACTGCGGTCTTACGACGACCTGAAGTATTGGTATATTGCGTAGTTGCCATTGACTAAATTATCCTTTTAAAGTATAAACTGTTGGTTGTTGAGCTGTTTGCTCGTGGTTAGTACCTGCATAAACATACAAGTTTCTAAATACTTCACGACCCAAACGATTCTTTGGAAGCATTCCGCGAATTGCCATCTCAATCATTGCTGTTGGATGCTTAGCCATCATTTCTTTCGGGCTAGCGAAACGTTGTCCACCTGGGTAGCCTGTGTAACGGATGTAAACTTTCTCATCCCACTTCTTTCCAGAAAGTGCAATTTTTTCTGCGTTAACAACTACTACGTAGTCTCCGCAGTCTGCGTGTGGCGTAAACAACGGTTTGTGCTTACCGCGAAGTATAGCTGCTACTTCACTAGCCAAACGACCAAGATTCTTGCCTTCTGCATCAACAATCAACCACTGCTTGTTAGCAGTTTCCTTGTTTGCTGATGGGGTTTTGTAACTCAACGTATCCATTTTATCTCTATTCTTAAAGTCAATTCCCTAAAATTTGGGGGTGCGAAAATACAATCTTTTTTCTTATCTGCAAACACTTTTCAACATTTCTTTCATGAAAACATTAAATTTTCAAGAATCATGGTGTTTCAAAGTGCTTTTAGATGATCAACATAGCGTCACCATAGCAGAAGAAACGATATTTCTTCTTAATGGCCTCTTTGTAGGCATCCATAACGAAATCATATCCGCCAAATGCAGTGGTCATCATTAACAATACACTCTGAGGCTCGTGGAAATTCGTAATTAAGCTATCTGCAATTTGAAAATCGTATGGAGGGAAAATAAACTTACTTGCCCATCCGTCAAACGCTTTCAAGGTATTATTCGTTCCTACACTGCTCTCAAACGCACGAAGTGTGGTTGTTCCTACCGCACAAACACGCTTGCCATTTGCTCTTGCATCATTTACTAAATCGGCAGTCACTTCAGGTATAATCAATTGCTCGCTATCCGTTTTGTGCTTGGTTAAATCTTCTACTTCAACAGTTCTAAATGTTCCTAAACCAATGTGCAAGGTCAATTCAGCCATGTGTATACCTGCAATCTCCAATCGCTTCGAAAGTTGCTTCGAAAAGTGAAGACCTGCAGTTGGTGCAGCTACTGCGCCTTCATACTTCGCGTAAATTGTTTGGTAACGCTCAGCATCTTCGGGTTCAACAGGACGTTCAATGTATTTTGGAAGTGGCGTTTCACCTAGGCTATACACCAACTTCTTGAATTCCTCGTGCGGACCGTCATACAAGAAACGTAATGTTCTTCCGCGTGAAGTTGTATTATCGATTACTTCAGCAACCAACTCATCGTTAGGACCGAAGTACAACTTATTTCCAATACGAATCTTACGTGCAGGGTCAACTACAGTATCCCAAAGCAAACTTTTATCGTTCAATTCACGCAACAAGAAAACCTCGATCATTGATCCAGTTTTCTCTTTATTACCATACATGCGTGCTGGGAATACCTTGGTATTGTTGTTCACCATTACGTCGCCTTCGCTAAAGTAATCTAGCAAATCACGAAATTTCTTATGCTCAATCTTTCCAGTCTTGCGATCTAAAACCATTAATTTGGCATCGTCGCGGTGAGGAAGAGGGTGCTGAGCGATTAATTCTTTGACCCAATTTCATTGTGGAAATCAAGGTGTTATTATTTAAGTGGGGGGCGAAAGTACGAAATCAAAAAGCCTTTGTAAAGACCTTTTTCACCGAGTCGTTACTAAAATGCTCATTAACAGCAATATAACTAGGGTAAAATAACTTCACCCAGTCCATTGGAGTCTTTGCTTCTTCCACACGAAACGGAAAACTCTCGGTTCTTCGCAGCGCGCTCAAGTATCCACCAACACCCAATCTTTTTCCAAAATCGTTTGCAATGGAGCGGATATATGTTCCTTTCGAACAGCGAATTCGGAAAGACACCTCCTTTCCATCAAAATCATTCAACTCGAACGATTCAATGGTAATTAAGTTCTCGCGCATCTTCACCTCTTCATTCTTTCGGGCCATTTCATAAGCTCGAACTCCATCTATTTGCTTGGCGCTATAAACGGGAGGCATTTGAAGTTGTTCTCCGATAAAGGTCTTCGCAAATTCCTCCAATCTTTCCAAAGTCAAATGTTCTATAGATTGAAAATTCTCGGGCAATGTCTCTTTATCGAAACTCGGAGTGGTTGCACCCAAAACAATTTTTCCGGTATACTCCTTCGTTCCTCCTTGAATATCAGAAATAGACTTGGTCATCTTACCTGTGCAGACAATCAAAAGTCCTGTTGCCAGGGGATCTAACGTTCCTGCATGTCCGATTTTAAATTTCGGAAACTTCCCTTCACTTCGAAGAATCCACTTCAGTTTTCCCACGACATCGAAACTTGTCCAATTTAGGGGTTTATCGACCAACAATATTTTTCCTTCGAGTAATTCTTCGGCGTGCGAAATCGTGCAGTGTTTCAAAAAATCACTCATGCCTCTTGCTGCATTAATTCTTTAGCGGTTTGAAGCGCAGCAGCACCTGCCTGGTCGCCACCTAACATGTGAGCCAACTCCTTTTCACGTTCCAACATACTCAACTCTTGTAAGTCGCTCACTGTCGTCTCTCCTTCCACTCGTTTGGTAACTCTAAAATGCTGATGAGACTTAGATGCTATTTGTGGCAAATGCGTAATAACCAACAGTTGCGCCGAAGCGGACATTTCACGAAGCAAAGATGCAATGCGATTTCCTGTTTCTCCGCCTACTCCTTGATCTATTTCATCTAAAATCAAAACAGGCATTTCATTCAAATGCGCCGTTGCCGCTTTAATGGCTAACATCACACGTGATATTTCTCCACCCGAAGCAACAGACTTAATGTCTTCAAAAGGCTGACCTTTATTCGCTGAAAAAGCGAAGCGCAAATTCTCGGCACCGTATAAATGCAATTCCGAAGTACCAGTCACTTCAATTTGGAATTGCGCATGAGTCAAATTCAATTTATTCAAAGAAGAAGAAATGGCCTTCTCAGCCTCCTTCACGCCCTTCATGCGCAAATGAGACAACTTCGTTGCCAATTCCTTACACTGTTGTTCAAGCTGAGCAACTTCCTTTTCTTTATTCTGAATTGAAGTTTCTAACGTCTCGGTCAACTGAGCATCCTGCTCCAACTTCAACTTCAATTCATTCAAGGCGTCAATACTATTCACATTATGCTTTCGGAACATCTTGAAGACAAAACTCAAGCGCTCCTCAATTGCCGCCGCACGTTCCGGATCCATCGTTACCGAATCTGAAAAACGCTGCAAGTCAATGTCCACCTCACGAAGCTCAGCAATCACAGATTCCAACTGTGAAGAAAACTCTTGGAGTTTCGCATTCCCCCCTTCCCACTTCATCAATTGTTGCTTCGCAATTTTTAATTGTTGAAGCACATTGGTATCGCCTTCGCTCAACATATTCGAAACCGAGTGCAACGACTCCAATAGTTCTCCCGAGTTCTGTTGAAGGTTCAACTCGCGCTCCATTTCAGCCACATCGTATGCACTAAAATCTTCTTGAGACAATTCGTTCAATTGAAATAAACGATAGTCCTCTGTTGCCTTTTCCTTGTTCAATTGAATATGCAAATTCTCTAACTCCTCCTGCGTCTGACGCCACTTCAAAAAACTCGTTTTGTAAGACGTCCAAACTTCCTTAGACTTCGAAAACGCATCAACCATTTCATATCGAAACGCCTTTCTAAACAGCAGCGCATTTTCATGTTGTGAATGGAGATCAACCACCTGTTCGGTGAAATGCTTCAGTACTGTTAACGTAACCGGAGTGTCGTTAATGAAGGCTCTACTTTTCCCTTTGTTGTTTACTTCTCTTCGAACGACAGTCTCTTCAGAAAAATCTAAATCGTGCTCTTGAAAAAACGTTTCGAAACGTGCCTTCGAAATAGCAAATACCGCTTCAACGGTGCATTTCTCCTGGCCCACGCGAATACTCTTCACATCTGAACGATCGCCTAAAAGCAATGCAAAGGCATCCAATAAAATCGATTTCCCACTTCCAGTTTCACCAGTAATGGCAACGAAACCCTTATTGAAGTTAACGTGCAGTGATTCAATAAGTACATAGTTACGAATGTGAAGCGATTTTAGCATGGAGCGAATTTAATGCTATGCCCTATTTATTGCTGAAAAAAGTTATGCCTATTTCTGTAAAATACGATCGTATTTCGCAATGTTACCCGGATCTAAACGCTTACACAATTCAGCGACTGGCGTTTTTTGTTCGTCTGGTAATGGCTTGAATATATCCACAATTTCGTCGCCTTTTGCATAATAAAAGACCTGCATATTGTATGACGACGGCTTAATCTTGTGAATGTTGTTTAATCCGTTCAAGGCTTCAATAATATTGTTCGTTGCTGTTGCTCTTTCGGTATACATTTTATCCAAACCTTGACGGTGATAGGTATAACTCGCTTCGCGAAGTGGACTGAAGGTCTCAGTAAGAATATTCTCAATTAACCAATACCTGTTTTGCTGACCCTTCTCACCGCTCGAGCGCCATCCGGGTTCAGGCGCGTTTTGTGCGTTGGTTACCACGGTTTGACAAAGCAAGAAATAATCTGTTCCACCCTCTGGGGCGAAAGAATCGTAGTCGCTCGCGAGAATATACAATGCGTAAAAAGCGAGCACGCTGCTTAAATTATCTCTGTGCTGATCGGGTGACCATTGCAATTGAGTGTTCTCTTGAAACTGAAACACAAAACTGCGGTCGTTAATAGAAACCAGCGGCGTCTTATAATCTGAATTATAAACAGGTCTACTTGATCCAACTTGAATGGTCCCTTCGAAATCGCGCTGACTGTTTTGTTTTTCAATCGTAATCTGAATGGTACACGGAATACGCTCCTCCTGTTGCCATTGGTCTTTCGACCACTTCCTTCCATTTAAAAATTCTTCAATAGCTCGCTCCATCGTTTGAAAAACTTCCGGACCTGAAATCATGATTCGTGGTGGAATAATTTTCACATCGCAATTCAACTCCTGAGCAAATGAAGTGAATGGGAGAAAAAGTAAAATGAAGTATGCTATGCTTTTTTTCATTGAAAGAGGTCGGCTATTTCATTGGAAATAATTTGTGCTATTTCCGATTTCGATTTTAAAGATATTTCTTTTTTACTTCCGTTGGAATGAAAAAGAGTAACTGCATTGTTGTCTGAACCAAAATGAACTCCCTCGGTTCTGAGTGAATTCAACACAAGCATATCGGCATTCTTACGTTGAAGTTTTGAAAGCGCATGCGCCTCTTCGTTCTCCGTTTCTAAGGCGAAGCAAATCAACTTTTGATTCGAGTTCTTATTCTTGCCCATGGCCGCTGCTATGTCTTCTGTCTCTTCCAAGCGCAGCTCTAACGGCGAATCTTTCTTCTTTATTTTCTCAGTGCTCACATTTGCCGGACGATAGTCTGCAACAGCTGCGGCAAGTACGGCTATATCGGCATTTTGAAAAACGTGAGTACATGCCTCGAACATTTCTTTGGCACTTTCCACACGAATAATTTTTATTCCATCAGGAACACTTTCGTGAACGGGACCTAAAACCAAGGTAACAATCGCTCCTTGGGTGCGAAGAGCTTGAGCAATAGCGATACCCATTTTTCCACTCGATCTGTTTCCAATAAAACGAACTGGATCAATTGCTTCATAAGTAGGGCCAGCATTCACCATAGCGCGAAGCCCTTTCAATCGTTGATTCGGATTGAAATGAGAAACAACAACGCTTAAAATTTCTTCGGGTTCAGATAGTCTTCCCTTACCAATTAATCCGCTTGCCAATTCACCATATCCGGGAGCAAGAACAGTGCAACCCATAGCAGCAATGCGCTTCAAGTTATCTTGTGTTCCTGCATGCTCCATCATATCGTGATCCATTGCTGGAGCGAAAAACAACGGACACTGTGCACTCATGAGAACTGCTAGCAAATACGAATCGCACATACCAGAAGCATACTTTGCAAGCGTGTTCGCCGTGCAGGGTGCGACAAGAATAAGATCTGCCCAAAGGGCCATTTCAACGTGATTGTTCCAAACACCGTTCAATTCACTTTCAGTGAAATCAGAACACACGGGTTGTTTAGACAATGTGCTGAATGAAAGGGGTTGAATAAAATCATGTGCCGATTGACTCATGATAACCTTCACTTCCGCTCCTTCCTTAACGAGTAAACGCAGTAAGAAAAGCGCCTTGTAGGCACTAATCGATCCGGTAACGGCAAGCACTATTTTTTTTCCTTTCAACACGGAGTAAACCTAATAAAAAAACCCCGAAATTTCGGGGTTTTATAGAATTCAATTCAATTTTATTTTTCGTCTTCTGGGTAACGGAAAAATACCTTTCCTTCTTCCAATTCTTGAATAGCAATGCTGTGGGCTTTTGGAAGTCTTTCGTAGTGACGAGAGATTTCAATTTGCTCACGGTTTTCGAAAACCTCTTCCAAATTGTCTTGGTTGCTTCCAAACTCTTCCAACTTCTGGCTCAATTCTTCTTTCATTTCACGAGCAATTTGAGAGGTACGCTTGTTCAAAAGAACTATGGTTTCAAATAAGTTTCCGTCAACCTTTTCATACAACTCGTTTGTGTTGCGAGTGATGGTTGTTTTAGCAGCAGTTGAGTTTTTATAGTTGCTCATAATAATTCTATTTAGACGTTAGTTTCGCCACCATTTTTTCACTCTTAAAATAGTAATCTTCAGCACTATCTAAGAATTTACTTTTTGGAAAAGCGGACACAAAGGTAATATAAGATTCCATTGTTTCCCTATAACGTTCCAATTTCTTTGTGTCAATGCTTCCTTCAGCCAATAAAAACTTGCTTTCGATAATCAAAAGCATCGCTTGTTCGCGGTATACCGACTGCGGATATTTCTTCAAAAACTCTTGTAAACTGCTTGATGCAGCCTTGTACTTCATGGTTTGAACATACAATTGAGCAACTTCAAAGTCCTTTTTTTCAATCTTAAAATTCAAATCGCGAATCATGTGATTCGCTGAGTCGCGCAAAGCGCTGTTCGGATATTGATCGAGGAAATACTGTAATTCGTCAACGGCCGTTTTCGAATCTGTCTGATCTAAGGTGTATGATGGCGACAACTTGTAGCTGCACAATGCAGCCATGAATAGACACTCTTCAGCTTTCGGACTTGTTGTAAACGATTTTGCGTAGGATTTGAAATAATAATTCCCCATGTAATAGTCTTTCAGACAATAATGAGTCTGTGCAAAATAATAATAAACCTCTTCAGACTGCTGCGTTCCGCGCGTCAAGCCAATTAACTCTTCCAGCATGGGCAAGGCTTTGTAACATTCTCCTTCCTCGTAATACTTCTTGGCATTCGCCATTTTCTTAACAGGATCCGTTTCCTTTAAGGCTTTACTGTATTCAGTACAACCCGAAAACGCAGTTACGACAATAAATAAGTGGACTATAAATCTTTTCATTTCCAGCGCAAAAATAGGGTTTTGCGCTCAAGTAACGGCAAAAGAATCACAATCGTCTGTTCACAAGATGATAATTCACAGGTCACAATAGAGAATTCCTCATTATTTTTGTACTTCTAAAATTTTACGACAGTGGATATATTTGAAAAAATCAAGAACAATAGAGGGCCCCTTGGTCAGCACTCTAAAGAATCTCATGGCTACTTTACCTTCCCAAAATTGGAAGGCGAAATCGGCGCTCACATGACGTTTCGCGGCAAACCAGTTTTGACATGGAGCTTGAATAACTATCTTGGTTTAGCAAATCACCCAGACATTCGGAAAGCAGATGCGGACGCAGCTGCTGAATGGGGAATGGCATATCCAATGGGAGCCCGTATGATGTCTGGTCAAACCAAATATCACGAGCAACTCGAGCAAGAACTTGCTGAATTCATGCACAAAGAAGATGCGTTTTTGTTGAACTTCGGTTACCAAGGTTGCATGTCTGCAATTGAGGCGCTTGTAGGAAGACACGACGTTATTGTTTACGATAGTGAAAGTCATGCTTGTATGGTAGATGGTGTTCGTCTTCACCAAGGAAAGCGTTTCGTTTTCCAACACAACGACATGGAAAGCTTCGAGAAGATGTTAAATCAAGCGAAGCGTGTTACAGATCAAACCGGTGGCGGTATCTTGGTTATGACCGAGGGAGTTTTCGGTATGGCAGGTGACCAAGGAAAATTGAAAGAGATTGTTGAATTCAAAAAAGTAATTCCTTTCCGCTTATTCGTTGACGATGCACACGGATTTGGTTCTATTGGAAAAGACGGTCGCGGTGCGGGTGAATTCCAAGGCGTACAAGATCAAATAGATGTTTACTTCGGAACTTTTGCGAAAGCAATGGCTACTGTTGGAGCATTCGTAGCATCTGAAGAACACGTTATTGAATATTTGCGCTACAACATGCGCTCCCAGATTTTCGCGAAAGCCTTGCCATTGCCAATCGTTATTGGAGCGCTAAAGCGTTTAGATATGATTCGCACAATGCCTGAACTTCAAGACAACTTGTGGAATATTGCTCGTGCACTTCAAAGCGGATTAAGAGAAGCAGGATTCGACATCGGACATACCAACAGTGTTGTTACTCCCGTATTCTTGAAAGGTTCATTGGGTGAAGCAACGAACGTAACACTAGACCTACGTGAAACTTATGGCATCTTCTGTTCTATTGTTGTTTATCCAGTTGTACCGAAAGACGTGATTATGTTACGCCTTATCCCTACAACCGTTCACACGTTGGAAGATGTTCGTTATACCATCGAATGCTTCTCAAAAGTTCGTGAGAAATTAGAGGCAGGAGAATACAAAGCAGAGAAGATTGCTTCTTGGGGGTAAGAGAACAATAATACTAGCATTTAAGAATTGGCTTCTAACGAAGCCTTTTCTATTTTAGCACTAATTAATTCAAGTTTATGAAAAAATTTTACCATCTAACATTTGCAATAGGAACAGCCGGAGTGTTATTCTTAGCAGGTGTTGATTCAGACAACGGAAAAGCAGGGTCAACGGGATCCCCAGGAGAGCAATCTTGCAGCCAATCCAATTGCCATACCGGAAGCACCGACAATTCAATGGGAGGTTCAGTTACGCTTACATCTACAGACCTTATCAATTGGGAATATTCTCCGGGGCAAACTTACACGCTTACCGCTACAGTGAGTCAACAAGGCAGATCTCTTTTCGGTATTGGTCTGGAAGCATTGCTTCCATCAGGAGCAAACGCAGGAACTCTAACTCCTGGAACAGGTACAACAACCAAGAACGCTACCATTGCAGGTAACTCTAGAAAGAATATTGTTCACAATATGAATGCAGGTGCAACCGCTAACGCACATTCATTCACATTTACCTGGACAGCTCCTGCAACTGATGTTGGGCCAATAACTATGTATTTTGCAGGAAATGCAGCGAACAACAATGGCACTAAGACAGGAGATTATATCTACACAGCTTCTCAAGTTGTAAATTCTGCTGGTGTAAGTGTTTCAGAGCAGACTGTTGAGGCAGTTACATTTTCATTTTACCCAAATCCAGCCAACGAAAATATTACGTTGAACTATTCTCTTACTGAGTCTGCAAAGGTTTCTTACACCATCTTCGATTTAACAGGCAAACAAGTGCAAACAGATTCAGCCAACCGCTTTCCTGGCGCACAACAACAAATTATTGATATCAATAATCTGCAAGCAGGAACCTACTTGCTAAGCTTGAATACAAACGGAAAAATCATTACAAAGAGATTCGTGAAGAAGTAAGATTCTTCTCAAAGCATAAAAAAAAGAGCACCAATTGGTGCTCTTTTCATTTTATTAAATATCTGTTTAGATGAACATCAATACAGGCTCTTCCAACATGGCTTTCAATGTTTGAAGGAATGCTGAACCTGAAGCACCATCAACCACACGGTGATCGCAGCTCAAAGTAAGCTTCATGGTATGTCCTGGGACAACCATTCCGTTCTTAACTACTGGAACTTCACGAATAGCACCAACAGCGAGGATACAAGCATCCGGTGGATTCACAATTGCAGTGAATTCTTCTATTCCGAACATTCCAAGATTTGAAATGGTAAATGTATTTCCTTCCCAATCCGAAGGTTGTAATTTCTTATTCTTCGCTTTGTCAACGAATACTTTTACCTCTTGGTTAATTTGCGCCAAAGACTTGGTATCAGCAAATCTCACTACAGGAACCAATAATCCTTCGTCTACAGCAACAGCAACGCCCATGTGAACGTGGTGGTTGTAACGAATGGTATCACCTCTCCAAGATGAATTTACTTTTGGATGTTGCTTCAACGCCAACGAAGTGGCTTTGATTACCATATCGTTAAAAGAAACTTTAGATCCAGTTGCAGCATTCATTGCAGCACGCGCCTCCACTGCTCTACCCATATCAATTTCCATGGTTAGATAGAAGTGAGGTGCAGTGAACTTGCTTTCTGCCAAACGACGCGCAATGGTTTTACGCATTTGAGAAACATTCTCTTCAGTGTAAGACTCAACAGCATTCGCAGATTGAACTGCGGCACCTGCCATAAATGCATCGATGTCTCTTCTTACAATTCTTCCACCATCCCCTGAACCAGGAATGTATTGAAGTGGTAATCCTTTGTCTTCAGCCAATTTCTTAGCTAATGGACTTACGCGCATGCGACCGTCGTTAACGGGCTTAGGCGCAGATGCTGGAGTTGAAACAGGAGCAACTGCTACCGGAGCAGTTGGCTTAGGTGCTTCAACAACAGGTGCTGGAGCACTTGGTGCTGGCGCAGCATCAACAGGAGCTTCTTCTTTCGCTCCAGGAGCAGCGCCTTCAGCAGCAATAATCGCAGAAACGTCTTCACCTTCCTTTCCGAATACGGCAAGCAATGCGTCTACTGCAACTGTCTTTCCTTTCTCTACACCAATGTAGAGAAGAATTCCGTCAACATAAGATTCGAACTCCATGGTCGCTTTGTCGGTTTCAATTTCCGCCAACAACTCGCCACTCTTTACTTTATCTCCCACTTTCTTGTGCCAAGCCGCAACGGTTCCTTCCGTCATGGTGTCACTTAACTTGGGCATACGAACTATTTCAGCCATAATTTTTTTATTAGTCGATTACGTAAGGATAATCGTCGTGAGAATAAACGTCTTTATAAATTTCCTCTTTTTCTGGAAGTGGAGAATTTTCTGCGAAGTCTACAGACTTTTGAACAACAGCCTTAATCTCTTCTTCTACGCCTTCAATTTCCTTTTCAGTCATCCATTTGTTATCGCGAATCTTACGCAAAACAAATTCAATTGGATCCTTTTCAATATATTCTTGAACTTCCTCTTTGGTTCTGTACTTCTGAGGGTCGCTCATACTGTGTCCCTTGTAACGGTATGTTTGAATGTCCAACAAAGTAGGTCCTTCACCCGCACGACCGCGAGCTACTGCTCTGTCAAACGCTTCCGCAACCGCCTCTGGATTCATTCCATCAACAGACTCAGAAGGCATTTCGAAACTTGCGCCTAAAGTTTTCAAATCGGTCACGTTCGACGTGCGCTCGATGGAAGTACCCATGGCATATTGATTGTTTTCAATCACGAAAATGCATGGAATTTTCCATGTCATTGCCATGTTGAAGGTCTCATACAAAGCACCTTGACGTGCAGCACCGTCTCCGAAGAAACAAACAGTCACGTGATCTTCCCCTCTGTATTTATCGGCAAAAGCAATACCCGCTCCCATTGGAATTTGTGCTCCAACAATACCGTGTCCACCAAACAAATTTCTTTCTTTATCGAACATGTGCATTGAACCACCCTTTCCCTTTGAAAGTCCAGTTGCCTTACCATAAAGCTCTGCCATAACTTTCTTCGGATCGGAACCCATCACCAACGGATGCGCGTGATCACGGTATGCTGTAATGACTTTGTCTGTTGACTTAATGGCTTCCATCATTCCTGAAAGAACGGCCTCTTGTCCAATGTACAAGTGGCAGAAACCACCGAATTTTTGTTGAATGTATAACTGACCGCACTTCTCTTCGAACTTGCGCATCAATAGCATTTCACGATACCACTTCAAGTAAGTAGCCTTTGTAAAGCGCTCCCCTGTTGAGTTTGCTGCTTTTTTAGTTGACTTCGACGCTGTTGCCATAATTTTTTGTTCCTTGCAAATATAGTTAGGAAGGCCTTGTACAAAAAGACTTCCTGTAAAAAGTGTACAATGTACACTATCTTATTGTAAAAAATACTATATGGTTTTCTTGAATTGACTCAAGAAGCGCATATCGTTTTCAAAGAAATGTCTTAAATCATCGACTCCGTATCTCAACATAGCGATACGCTCGATGCCCATACCAAATGCGAACCCAGAATACTTCTCAGGATCAATTCCGGAAGCGGTTAAAACACTGGGGTCAACCATTCCGCAGCCCATAATCTCCAACCATCCTGTTCCTTTGGTAATTCTGTAATCGGCCGGAGTTTCAAGGCCCCAATAAACGTCCATTTCAGCACTTGGCTCTGTAAATGGGAAGTACGACGGTCTCAATCGAATCTTCGCTTTTCCAAAAAAGGCTTCGGTAAACATTTGTAACACTTGCTTCATGTCTGCAAAAGAGACTCCTTCGTCGATGTATAAACCTTCTATCTGATGAAACTGACAGTGCGCGCGGCTGGAAATCGCCTCGTTTCTGTATACTCGTCCTGGCATTACAATTCGAATCGGCGGTTTGGTCGTTTCCATCACTCGAACTTGAACACTGCTCGTGTGCGTGCGAAGCACAGTATCGGGCTGACCCTCCACAAAAAACGTATCCTGCATGTCGCGTGCAGGATGCTCCGGAGAGAAGTTCAATCCGGAGAAAACATGCCAATCGTCTTCGATTTCTGGCCCGTCTTCCACACTGAATCCCATTCTTTCAAAAATGGAAAGTATTTCCTCACGCACCAATTGCAAAGGATGTCTGCTACCATGAGCCCACTCGCCGTATGGACGAGTAAAATCAGGCACTTCAACACTTCCTTTCTTTGATTTAAATTGAAGAGAAGCCTCATCAATTTTTTCCTGAACAGAAGTTTTCAAGCCGTTCATAACGGCTCCAACGGCCTTCTTTTCTTCGTTTGGAATGGCTTTGAAAGCCTCAAACAAATCGTTCAAGATTCCCTTTCTACCAAGATACTTCACGCGAAAAGATTCAACCTCTTCGGCGTTGTTAAGTTGTGTGGAAGCAACTTCTAGTTTCAGCTGCTCTATTTGCTCAACCAAACTCACTTGATGACCTCCATTTTCATACTGATATCTTGAACCGGTCTGTCACCAGCACCTGTTGGCATTGAAAGAATTTTATCTAAAACATCAAGACCTTCAACCACTTCACCGAATACGGTATAGTCCATATCTAATTGAGCAGTACCACCAATGGTTTTATAAACCTCGCGTTGCTCTGGTGTATAAGCGAAATTTGGATTCTTTTGCTTCACGTATTGCTCAACTTGATTGATCTGCGCATCGGTCATAGCCTGACCTTGAGCAATGTAAAATTGGCTTCCGCTTGATGATTTAGTAGGATTTACATAATCACCTTGACGTGCAGCTGCCAAAGCACCTTTCTTATGAATGAAGTTTGAATTGAATTCGGCTGGAATGGTATATCCAGGACCGCCCATACCCAATTGCGCTCCTGCGGCAGCACCACGACTGTTCGGATCACCGCCTTGAGCCATGAATCCGCGAATACAACGGTGGAACAACAAATCGTTGTAGAAACCAGATTCTACCAACTTGATGAAATTATCTCTGTGCTGTGGGGTCTCATCATAAAGTCGAATAACCATATCGCCTAATGAAGTGCTTACCTTAATACGTGTGTTAGTGTGATCTGTTTGCATGTTGTTATTTGTTTGATTCTCTTTGTTTTCAATAGGTACAGGCTCTCCAATTGTCAAATTAGAATTGCCGTTTTTAACGGGTTCTTGCGATTTACATCCTGTTGCATTCAAGAATAAAAGGAAAGAAAAAATGGCAAAACCCCAAAAAGTTAGACGTGAATTCATTTTTTTTTCTTTAATTTGTGTTACTTAACCGATTAATCGGCCACAAAATTAAGCAAACGTCTATGAAGGCTACACGAACTTTTCAATTTGTTTTTGGAATTTTATTTTTAGTTGCATCAACAATGACTTTCACCTCTTGCGTTAAAGAGGAACCAACCGTTGCGGTGGTGCGTGTGATTGATGCAAATGGTGACCCTGTTCAAGGTGCTACGGTTCGTCTTTATGGTTCTCCGTCACAAACACCTCCTCCTCCAAACGCTATAGCTTTAGATACAACTTTTATCACAGATGCAACAGGTACAGTTACTGTAGACTACTCTGAAGAATACAAATTAGGTCAAGCTGGGTTCGCGGTCTTGGATATTGAAGCCTACAAAGGCGCTCTTTACGGAGTAGGTATCATAAAGATTGAAGAACAAGAAACCACCGAGGTCACAATCGAAATCTAATTGACTATGCTTCGTTACCGAAGTATTTCATAATCGCCTTTTTTAAAAGAACTTCTTGATCTCCCGGACTCAAAACCGGGAGATTTTCTTTTTTAGCAAAATGTGGCCATCCATCTGCGTCTCTTCCCTCAAACTCGTAATAGCCGTAAGGCTCAAGTAAGGTGCATACTGCTATGTGCATGAGCTCTAGTTTCTGATCCTTCTTGAATTTCAAATCGAAAATTCCCAATTCCTGCAGCCCTATTAAAAGAAGAATTGCGGAATAGTCAAGCTTTTCTCCAAAGTTCTTCGATGCTATTTCGAGTGTTTCTTGCCACTTCTTTTCAAACAAATAATCCATGTCTTCTGTGCTTCTATAAAATATTTTAAAAAGATGTAACTTTTTTTGGCGAAGGTAGGTATACCCCTACATAACATACCACGTCATGAAAACTAAATTATTCACCCTAATCGCTCTCTTAGTTCTAGCAAGAAGCGCTTTCGCTCAATCGACTTCTCAAATGTTAGATGCTCAATTGAATGTTACAAAGAATAAGTCAGCAGCAAAGTATACTCGCATGATTACTAAAGTAGGTGAGTCGCTTTACCAAGTGCAAATCAACTTCCAAACGGGTGAGTTAATGATGACTGGAACCTACTTAGATGAAGCGTTAACGATTCCACAAGGTGAGTTCGTATACTTCTTCGCAAATGGAATTAAAGAATCTCAAGGATTATATGAAGCAGGTCAACGCGTAGGTTCATGGCAACGTTGGAATTTCGACGGCGCACAAAAACCGGATCGCTACTACCAAGAAGCAACAGCATTGCTTTCGGGAAAATAAAATAGAAGTTAACT
>JBJOON010000036.1:0-13822 GCA_046051235.1 Bacteroidota bacterium | reverse complement strand
GAGTAGAATCCGCCGGTTGACAATACAGAACCTGCTTTCACGATTTCTTTCGTTGAATTCAAATCGGTCTCCAATGTTTTGCTTCTGTTTTCTGCAGCTACAGCCTGTTGTTTGGCTTGCTGCCCCTCAGCAAACAGACGGTCGTTGTCGCGTTGAAGCGAGTCAATCTGATGAATGTATCCTTTCATGATGTTGCGCAAGGTTTGCGTTTCAGCAAGAAGTTTTTTGATGTCGTAATCTTTGTTTTTCGCACGTTTCAACAACCCTTCGATTTGTGTGCGTTGCGCTTCAATTTGCGCCATCATTTCTGTGTTGTCAGTTGTTAGCGTATCGTACATCATTTTCATATTGGTCAATGAGTCTTCCGCTAATTTGTACAGCTCAATGATTTGCTCAGGCGTAGCGTTGGCCGCGTCCATAGCAAGCACGTTTAAAGCACCCATGCTATTTTCCAAAGCAACAATGCGGTCACGGCTTACTTTCACCCAGAAGGCAAGGCTAAGACACAAAGCGCCTAAAACGCTTATAACAATGATGGCAACTTTTTTATTCATAAAACAGGTTTTCAGCGAAAATACAATTATTTGCAACGAAGAGTATTGAAAAGATTCGGATTATTGAATAAAGAATGTATATTTGCCATCCGCAAGGGTCCTGTGGCCGAGCGGCTAGGCAGAGCTCTGCAAAAGCTCGTACAGCGGTTCGAATCCGCTCGGGACCTCAAAAACAAAGCACCTCTTCGGAGGTGTTTTTTTATGCCGTTTCTTTTCGATTCAACAATCGAAAAATTCGCATTGATAGTTCGAAGAAGAGAATTTTATTGTTTACGTTTTGTCCCACACTGCGGTGAGCCGCTTCTAATTCGAGCATGATATCTTCAATGTTCAAATGATTGATGAACGGCGAGAATTTTTGTGCGAACGCCCGTTCGCTTGAGGTGAAGCGTGAAATGTTTTCAGAAGTGTAATTCAACACCAAGTTTTGTCGCATCTGATCGAGCGCATACAAGAGGAAGTGCTTCAAATCTTCACGCGTTAACTCGGCCATTTTCTCAGACCAGGCGTGCAACGCAGGAATTTTCTTCGAATAACAATGACGCATCCATGTTTGGAATTGCATGGCTAAAAACTCGTTCGGATCGTTGTTTTCACGCAGGCGCAAAGCCACGTCCCAACTACCATCTGAATAGTGCGCAATGTCTGGAATCTTGTGATCGTCTACACCTAAATGCTTCAGTCCGGCAGAGATCGAAGCTTCGTCTATTTTCGGAACTTGAATAACTTGAACACGCGATAGAATCGTATTCAGAATATTTTCAGATGAATTGGCAACGAAGAAAAACAAGGTATTGGCAGGAGGCTCTTCCACGATTTTCAAAAGCTTGTTCGCAACGCCTTCACCAATCATTTCAGCCATCCAAATGACCATAACTTTATATCCACCTTCGAACGATTTCAAAGAAAGTTTTCTTACAATGTTCGCGGCTTCAGGCACCGAAAAAATAAGTTGCTTGTTGTCTTTTGAAAGCTCTTTGGTCCAGTCTTCAACACCGAAATAGGGCGAAAGCAGAAGTCGATTTCTCCATTCCGTTCCGAAGTCATCAGAGACGGTTTCTTTCGAACCCGTTTTATTGAAATATGGAAAACTGAAGTGAAGATCTGCAAATTGAAACGAACAGTTCTTTCGGCAAGTGGGACAAGTGCCGCATGAATCTTCGGGTGTAGCGTTAGGGCAATTTAAGAATTGCGCATAGGCTAGAGCAAGTGCGAGATTTCCTGAACCTTCCGGACCAAGAAACAGTTGGGCATGCGCAACGCGATCTTCCGATTTTGCTTTGCGCAAACGGTCAATCACGTCTTTCTGTCCAATGATATCTGCGAACCTCATTTCATTGCGAAGATAACAGAAGTTTAATCGAAAATTTCGTGAAACATTTCCAACGAATTCAACCGAATGGAAGTGTCTAGATGCGAGGAACAGAATGCTATAAGCTCTTCCAGCAAGGACTTGCGCTGATCGCGATTTAATTCACTTTGAACTTCATTTTCTATAGAAGTTGAAATGAAAAGTTGAAGGGCCTTATGAAGCAGTGATTCGTCGCTTGGCGTATTTTCAAATGTTAGTTCGTATTCATCGCTTAGAAACCCCATTTCCATAGTGAATTGCGCAAGGAAGTGAATGGGAAGAGTGCCTGTTTTTTCAGATGAATCGAGTCGCTGGGTTGTTTTTTGAATAAGATGAAATACCTCTTCGTTGACGTAGTGTTCAGGTAAACACCGGTAGAGAAACTCCGCAATGAAAAGCGCTACAGTAGATTTTTCAACTTGAAATGGAATGCTCGTATAGACTTCGCTCAGGCTCATGTCTTTCGCGATTTCCAACTTTCCATCTTGTTTTTTTCCAGAAAACTGAATGGCGTTCAGGGGTTGGAAGAATGAAATGTTCTCACCCTTCTTTCCTGTTCGAAATAAAAAAGTTTGAACGCCATATTCTAAAGTGAACACATGCCCCAAGCGAAGCGAATCTTTGAATTTTCGGCTTGAAAGTACGTAAGCGTTTACTCTTTCTTTCATGTTTTTCCCCAAATAAATTGGGATTTTCAAAAATAAATAAAATACGAAACCTTTATTAACACTGCGGGTTTAAGACGCTGAATGCTGCATAGATTATTCAAAAGTTTGATTCTCAATAAAAATAAAGTTCAGATTTTTTCAAATAGGAAAGATTTAGTTATTCATTCATCTAATATGAAAAAAGAGTGATGCTAAAAAAATGGGTCGTTTTGGCAGAGGCGGCCTTTTTTAACTCTTCTGCGAAACGTCTACTAAGAATTTCTTCCCAATTGTTTTCCGTCCCAATAATACAGGATATCTCATTCCCGATCTATTCGTAAACGAAATCTCTGAGTGAATCTTTTTCTTGTGAATGAGAATCAGTGTTCTAACGCAATATCGCTCTTCTGTTTGTCCGAAAGAGTTTTTTATGGTGCGTTTTTGAAACTTGTTGAATTGAAGTACAACGGGGTTGCCAGATTCCCATAGGATGGTCACTTCTAATACTTCCTTCCCATTAATTTCTTTCAAAGCCCACGATTCGCAGTGAACAGCGGTTCGAAAGGCTCCCGTATCTATTTTGGCCCGCACATTAGCCCCCATTAATTGAGGAAGTTGGATAATAGTTTTACGACCAATAATGTCCATGATTAGCTTAAAAGTCTCTTCACTGTTTCAGAGATTGCCTTTCCGTCTGCCTTACCCGTTAAGGCCTTTGAAGCAACACCCATTACTTTTCCGAGATCGCTTGGAGAGCTAGCTCCAACTTGTGCAATGAAGTTTTTAATTTCCGCCTCAAGCTCTTCTGGGGTTAATTGAGCCGGCAAATAGGCTGCAATAACATTGGCCTGCAATTGCTCTTCTTCCAAAAGATCAGGACGATTTTGAGCTTTGTAGATTTCAATAGACTCTTGACGTTGTTTGAAGAGCTTATTTAGAATAGCAATGGCTTTCGTATCGTCTACAGCACCATCTCCACCGTCTTTGGTCATTTCAAGAAGAAGCTTGCTTTTAATATCTCTAAGAGCCATTAGTTTATCCTTCTCTCCAGCTTTCATAGCTGTTTTTAAATCGTCGTTGATTCTTTCTTGTATTGACATGTGTTCAAATTTTAGTTCTGCAAGTTTAGTAATTTCTTCTTTATTAAAAGGCTGTTGGTGAAAAGTTTCAACTCCAGTGTTTAGAAAAGGAAATATCTTTGACCGAACGAACATTCGGTTATGGCAAAAGAAATTTCAAGAAGAGATAAGGTCGTAAACACTGCCTTAAAATTAATCTCAAACGGAGGCTTTCACGCTTCTCCAATGTCTGAATTAGCAAAGCTTTCAGGTGTTGCGGTAGGTACAATTTACCACCACTTTCCAAGCAAAGAAGACTTATTCGAAAGTCTTTATGTGGAAACATGCACAGAAGCAGCGCGTGCGTTGCATGAGTCACTTTCGGTAAAAGGAAAAGAAGTTCAGCGTTTGACCCAAGCTTGGTTAGCTCTTTACGGATATTTTTCTACTGCCCCGTTGCGTTATTTAGCTGTTATTCAATACCGCAACTCGCCGCAATACAGCAAAAACAAGGAGATGGAAGATGCTTTTTCAGCATTGACGGCCTTGTTGAAGGAAGGTCAGAAGACCGGTAAATTCAAGAAAATGAATGTTGTTTTTCAGTTTGAACATGTTCTTTCAAGTGTGTTTGCGGTTGTAAGATTGAAGGCTGTTGAGAAGAAGAAAATTACCGAGAAGGAAGTACGAGAAATGGCAGATGCCATTATACAGTCTATTCGCAAATAACAAAGAAAGAATCTATTCGAAAATCAAGTGAATTACCTGTTAATTCACACTAATTTTGCAGCATGTCTTCAAAACAGAGAACAGTTAAAGTGCCAATCGTATTCAACGGAGTTGGCTTACATACCGGAGAACCAGTAACACTTACTATTTGCCCAGCACCGGAGAATCATGGGTATAAATTTAAGCGTGTAGATTTAGAAGGTTCACCGATCATTGATGCGGATTGCGACCGTGTAGTTGGAACCCAAAGAGGAACAACATTGGAGCAAAACGGTGCGCGTGTTTATACAACGGAACACGTCTTAGCAGCGCTTTATGGAAGTCGCGTTGACAATGCGCTTCTTCAAATTACCGGTCCAGAAATTCCAATTATGGACGGCAGCGCATGGCCTTTTGTAGAAGCTATAGAGGCAGGCGGATACGAAGAACAAAACGCGGACAGAAAGTATATCATTTTAGATGAAAATATAACATTTGAAGACGCTGAAAAAGGTGTCGAAATGTTGGCTGTTCCTACGAATGGTGGGGAGTACAGGGTAACTGTAATGGTTGATTACAACTCGCCAATTTTAGGAACGCAGCATGCTCAAATGTATAATTTGGATCAGTTCTCAAATGAAATTTCGAAGTGCAGAACGTTTGTGTTTTTGAGAGAGCTAGAGCTTCTTGCCAAGAACGGTTTAATCAAAGGAGGAAGCCTCGACAATGCCATCGTAATGGTTGACAAAGAGTACACCGACCAACAAATTAAAGACATCTTGAAGGAATTGGGTCGTGAAGAAATTGATGTAAAGGTGGAAGGAATAGGGGTGTTGAACACCATTAAACTTCAATATGAGAATGAGCCAGCTCGACATAAACTGCTCGATATTATTGGTGATTTAGCATTAACGGGCAAGTTTTTACGCGGACACATTTTGGCTGCACGCCCCGGTCACGCAGGGAATGTAGCGTTCGCAAAAGTATTAAAGGCATGGGACAAAAAGCGTCAGTCTACTGTCTCTTTTGACTTAACTAAAACTGTTTTCGATATCAATCAAATAAGTAAAATGCTTCCTCATCGCTACCCGTTCTTATTGGTAGATCGCGTAATAGCTATGGACAATGAGAGCATTGTTGGATTGAAGAACATTACATTGAACGAGCCGTTTTTCCAAGGACACTTTCCCGGAAATCCGGTAATGCCAGGAGTATTACAAATTGAAGCTATGGCACAAGTAGGTGGAATCTTTGCTCTGAGTCAAGTTGAGGAACCGGAGTTGTATAGCACTTACTTCATGAAGATTGATGGGGTGAAGTTCAAACAAAAGGTATTACCTGGAGACACACTTATTTTCCATCTCAAACTTGAATCTCCAATTCGCAGAGGCTTGGTGAATATGCGCGGTATAGCTTATGTAAACGGAAAGGAAGTGGGCGAGGCCACTATGTTAGCGCAAGTTGTGAAAGATAAAGTAGCACAAACAACAGAAAAGGCATGAGCAATTTAGCACAAATTCATCCGGATGCTGAAATCGGTGAGGGCGTTGAAATCGGTCCATTCACAACTATTTATGGCGATGTTGTTATTGGAGAAGGAACGTGGATCGGACCGAACGTAACCATTATGGACGGTGCGCGCATTGGAAAGAATTGCCGCATTTTTCCTGGAGCAGTAATCTCAGCTATTCCTCAAGATCTGAAGTTTGCTGGTGAAAAGACCACCGTTGAAATTGGAGACAACACAACGATCAGAGAATGCTGCACGCTTAATCGCGGCACGAAAGACCGCATGACCACGAAAGTGGGAAGCAACTGCCTGCTTATGGCTTATGTGCATTTAGCGCACGATGCGTTTGTTGGCGACAACTGTGTAATTGCTAATTCTGCGAATATTGCGGGTCACGTGACCATTGGAAATTGGGTGGTTGTTGAAGGTGTTGTAGCTGTTCAACAGTTTATTGAAATCGGAGATCACGCATTTATTGCAGGCGGTTCTTTGGTTAGAAAAAACGTACCTCCATTTATTAAGGTTGCTCGCGAACCCCTTAGTTTCATTGGTGTTAACAGCATTGGATTAAGAAGGAGAGGTTACACAGACGAGCAAGTATCTCGATTGGAAGATATTTACAGAGCGTTATTCGTACATAACAATAGCTTGGCCGCAGGGGTGAAGCAAATTGTAGAAACGCTTCCGGAATCAGAAGAAAAGCAAATCGTTCTCGCGTTCATTCAACGTTCTGAAAAGGGCGTGGTACGTGGCGCACAGACTACATAAGTTGCAAATAGAACTTCAAAATATTGGTAAGAAGTTCGGTGGAAAATATATTTTCCGTCATCTGAATCGAACCTTTCATTCTGGAGATCATATTGGTATTGTTGGTCAAAACGGTTCGGGAAAATCAACCCTCGTTCAAATAATTTCGGGTTACTTATCTGCTTCAGAAGGAATGATTCAATATGAAGGAATTTCATCAGAGGAGGTTTGGAAACACATTTCCTTGTGCTCCCCTGCAATGGGGTTGTATGAGGACTTTACGCTGTTGGAGCACCTTCAATTCACACATGGTTTAAAGCCATTCGAGAGTTCTTATCTCGTTAATGAAATACCAAAAATTCTTCAACTTGAAAAACACGCGAATAAAGCGTTAAAGTATTTTTCAAGCGGAATGAAACAACGCGTGAAATTGGGCACCGCTTTGTTATCGGATGTGTCTTGTGTGTTCCTGGATGAGCCCTGTGCTCATCTGGATAAAGACGCTGAAAACTGGTTTTCTGAATTCGTCCTTTCTTCCAAGAAACACAAAACGATTATAGTCGCTTCGAATGCTTCAGAGTCAGAATTGACCGGGTGCTCAGATATTTGGAAACTGAGTTAAGCTTTCGGTTTATGTCCGCTCTTTAAAAGATCATTCACGGTTTTCACCGGATGAAATACACGAGAGGGAATTTCAACAAAGACCGTATTCCAGTCCCACATACTTCCATTCCAAAGTCCAGGTAGTTCAATTACGCTGGTTTGTTTTCCTAGCATGAGCTTCTCGCTAACAAGGGCTGCAGTTGGATTTCGGAAATCTTCGAGATTGTATTTTTCCCCGTTATGATCTAAAAAATGACAAACCAAATCAACCGGATTGAAGTGAGTAGACTTTTCGAAAATGCTCAATTGCTCAACATTTTCTTTGTTGATTTGAGCTTTTTCAATGATTTGCTTGCATTCAAATCCGGATTCGTCTTTTACCCAAAATGGCCCACCACCGGGCTCTCCGGTGTTTTCTACCATTCCGCAAACACGAAGTGGTTTGTTTAACTGTTGAATTAACGACTCGTTGTGTTTGTGGGCATTAAACCATTTTTCAAGGAAAGCGATTGCACGTTCCTCGGCGTGTAAAGCATCGATTTCAAGATCGCGAAGCAAGTTGTTTCTTTCTTCAACGAGACCCAAAAGTACGCCACCCATAAGCTTCCTATATGCCGCTACGTCTGCGTGATGAGAGGCCTCTGTGATGTTATCTATGTTTTGAATGAAGACACATTCTCCCTTTAATTCCTGCAAGTTTTTAAGCAGCGCTCCGTGACCAGCAGGACGTAAGTATATCTCTCCTTTTTCATTGAGAACGGGCATGTTATTATTATCGAGTGCTGGAATATGCGTATCTGGGTCTTGTGAACTAAATGAAATCTTTTTAATGCTTTCGAGCTGTTTCTCAAAAAAGGAATGGAAAATATTTTCAACCAGTATTCTGTGTTCAGCGGGAATGGTGAAATGAATTTCGTGATTCCCGTTTTTCTTCATGTAATGAGTGCTTTCAACGCAGTGTTCAGCAAAGGCTGTGCGCTCTTCTTCTTTATACGAGTGAAAAGGAACGGCGCCTTTTGGAAGGGTCGCGTAACCGTTGTTGAACAGGAAGTTTAATACGCGAAAGTATCTTTCAGTTCCGATAGTTTCCTCATAGCTCAACGCGTTTTTTTCGAAGTTGAGAAGAATGGAATTGAAGAAGGGGAAGTCGCGTAAGTGAAGAAAGAAGTATTCTGCTTCGTTGTTCAGATTCAATAAATCTACACCGCTGAGCGGAGCAAACATACGTGTAGCCGCTCCGGATGCTGGGACAAATTTTTCAATTTTAACATTGGTATAATTCATTTCAAATTTTTGAACCGCCTCGAGTAAAAGAGATCCTTCCAATTGAACAATACCATCGCCAATCCTACAGTGACGAATGAGCTGTGCTGGCTTATTCGTTGACAATAGGTTAAGCGCTCGTTCAATTTTATTTTTCATGATGAAAAGAATCAACCGCCAAATTTAAATAAAAAGGTAGAAGATATTCGGAATAAAAATTAAACGAACTCTTTAATGTCAGAAATACAAGAGAGAGTGGTATTGAACACACCTGTAAAAGTGTTTTTCGCATGTGTCATTTCACCTTTTCTTGCTAAATCCTCTATGTTTGAAAAGGCAAGTGCAAGCTTTTCTTCATTAATCAGAAGAAAAGCACTTTTAGCTCGAGTGGCATAGGTTACAACCCCAAAAGAGTCGTTGGTTTTTAAACTTAAATCTATTTCTGAAACACATTTTGGCAGATTATTATAAATTTCATACAGGACAACATCCATCATTTCTGTATTTCCGTTTAACAATCGCAGAAGGTAGTTCTTGTTTGGTGGTTTAGAAGGCAGAATTAATGGGTTCATTATTAACTTTTTACTTTTGTACGTCTTGAGTACAATAAAGGTTTCGAAACTTTAAATTTTATCTTTCTATCTTTGCCAGACATATGGAGAACAAGACTGTATTGGTAACAGGTGGCTTGGGTTATATTGGCTCGCACACCGTTGTAGAATTGATTTCGGCGGGATTCACCCCTGTTATTGTAGATAATTTAGCGAATTCAACCATTGGTCGTTTGGCCAGTTTGGAAGAATTGACAGGAGTTAAGATTGCTTTCGAAGAGGTAGACTGCACGAACGAGTCTGAGATGCGTCGTGTTTTTTCAACCTATGAAATAAATTCTGTCATTCATTTCGCGGCGTTTAAATCGGTTGAAGAATCTCAGAAAATGCCGGAAGCGTATATGCGCAATAATGTGGGTTCGACAAAGGTTTTATTGCAATTGATGAAAGACTTTTCTGTTGAACGCTTTGTTTTCTCTAGCTCTTGTACGGTTTATGGCACGCCGGATATAAATCCGGTTAGCGAAAAAACGCCACGATTGCCGGCGGCTTCCGTTTACGGCCAAACAAAACAAGATTGCGAAGATTTAATTTTTGAAGCGTCGAAGAGCGTGCCTTTTCAATCTGTTGTATTGCGATATTTTAATCCAGTTGGTGCTCATCCTTCCGCGAAAATTGGCGAGTCGACGAACGATGCTCCAACGAATTTAATTCCTTTGGTTTGTGAAGTAGCTTCAGGAAAGCGCGCGAAGTTGTTTGTTTTCGGTGAAGATTATGACACGCCAGATGGCTCTTGCATTCGAGATTACATTCATGTTGTAGATCTTGCAAAAGCACATGTTTTGGCATTGAATCTTTCGAGAGAAACGAAATTGGAAATTTTTAATTTAGGTGTTGGAAAGGGATACAGCGTGAAGGAAGTTGTGGATCGCTTTCAAAAAATAAATAACGTTACACTAAACGTAGAAATAACAGGAAGAAGATCGGGCGATGTCCCTTCCATTTGGGCTGTTCCAGATTATGCTGAAGAAAAGTTGGGATGGAAGTGTCAGATGACCATTGAAGACGCTTTGGCTCACGCTTGGAATTGGACGCGAACGCAGGTTAAATAAACCATTCTCCGCAGAGAATAATCAGATTACAAACCATTCCTAGTACGAAACCAGCATAGACTTGTTGGTGTGTGTGTGCGTTCAGGCGTAGTCTTGAAAAACCTGTAAGCGCAGCCATAAAAAGGCAAGCGATGATGATGATTGAAACATCTGCTCGGTGAAGAATACTTAAACTGATCAAGGATCCAAAAACGCCACCTTGTCCGAGCATGTGAACACTTATTTTCCAAAAGAAATTTATTCCTAACGAAAGTAGTAGTGAAACAATCACGGAAAGAATAAATGAGAATACTTCTGTTGGAAGTGTTGGACCAAGGTATCTGAGCAGGCCGTATGACATAATATAGTAGAGGATAACCAATAAATAAGGGGCCCATCTTTCTTTTCGATCATGTAAATCAATGGACGATACCATTTTGAATTTTATCATGATAAGAATGCTCAATGCAGGAGCGACAATGTTAATTCCAAGCAAAAGAAAAACGAAATAATCCGCTTCTGCCGGAGCTATGTAGTAAGGGTCTATCCACCGAACCAAAAGATAGATGACCATTGGCATTCCTAGCGGATGGAAGATCAAAGAAAGGAATTTCGAAAACTGAATAATAAACTTTTCTCTCATTACATTTCTTTTCTTAATCGGGCTACTGGAATACCAAGTTGTTCGCGGTATTTGGCAACAGTTCTTCTTGCGATGTTGTAACCTTTTGAATTGAGCAATTTACCCAATTTCTCGTCGGTAAGTGGTTTCTTTTTTTCTTCCGTACCAATGGCATCTTTGAGAATTTGCTTCACCTCTCTAGAGCTCACTTCTTCTCCTTCGTCTGTTGAAAGGCTTTCCGCGAAGAAGTATTTCAATAAATAAGTTCCGTAAGGCGTTTGAATATATTTGCTATTCGCCATACGGCTAATGGTTGAAATGTCCATGCTCACCCGATCGGCAATGTCTTTCAAGATCATGGGTTTCAATTTCGTTTCATCTCCTGAAAGGAAGAATTCGCGCTGCATGGTAAGAATGGCTTCCATGCATATCATGAGTGTTTGATTTCTTTGTTGAATAGCGTCTATGAACCACTTTGCGCTTTCAATTTTTTGTTTTACGAATTGAAGGGCTTCCTTGGCCTTTTGATCCTTAGTCTTGAGTTTCGCGTAGTGATCGAGCATTCCCTTGTACTCGCGACTGATCTTTAATTCAGGAGCATTTCTCGAATTAAGTTGAAGTCTCAACTCGTCGTTCTCTACCACTAACATGAAGTCGGGAGTAACGTGTTGAACAGTTCTATTTGACTCTTGCATACTGTTCCCAGGTTTTGGGTTGAGGTGCAGAATAAGTTCGATAGAAGGCTTCAACTCGTCATCTGAAATTCCGAGTTTTTTCGAGATTTTCTCGTAATGTTTTTTAGTGAATTCGTCGAAATATTTTTGAATGATTGTCTTCGCTAATTCAACAGTTGGCGTATTTCTCTCTTGACGTTTCAACTGAATATACAGGCACTCGCGGAGATCTCTTGCTCCAACTCCCGCGGGGTCGAGCTCCTGAATTTCTTTTAACACCTCTTCCAATTCAGGAACCGAAGTAATGATGTTCATGGAGAATGAAAGGTCGTTGGCAACCGCTTGTAACTCTCGTCTTAAGTATCCGTTATCATCGAGGTTTCCTATAATGTATTCGGCCAATTGCAATTGCTCTTCATCTAAATCACGAAGCCCAATTTGTGCATAAAGCAAATCGTGGAATGTTTTTCCAGCTCCAATGGGAATTTCCCGATCTTCTTGATCTGCCGAGTTGTTGTTTATGCTTAATTTATAATCGGGAACATCGTCATCGGAGAGAAATTCTGAAAAATCGAAATCAACTTCTTGGTTGTCGTTTTCTTCTTCGTTGTTGTCTTCATCACGTTCGCTTTCTTCCTTCTCTTCTTCGCCTTCCTCAAGCGCAGGGTTGCTCTCCATTTCATCTTTGATGCGCTGCTCCAATTCCATGGTTGGAATTTGAAGCATCTTCATCAACTGAATCTGTTGAGGAGATAAACGTTGTTGTAGTTTTAATTGAAGACCTTGTTTTAACATAACTCTCCAAAATTAGTGGGAATGCTCTTTAAATTTGAAAAAAACGAAACGATAACTTTTATGCATAAAATTTTATTGAAGCAAGGTGGGTTAGTATTGATTGTTTTGACTTCCATTTTAATCTTGTTTAGTTCCTTAATGAGTTGTCGAGAGAATGGCCCTGTTTGCTTGTCGGCCCCCGATTGTAAAGGTGATTCAGCCATTCGCTTTGCCGTAATTGGCGATTGGGGGGTTTGGGGACAGCCTGATCAAATGAAGGTTGCAGCAGCAATGGAGAAAGTCGGGGCTGAGTGCGCTTATGATTTTATTGTGAGTACGGGAGATAATTTTTATGATAATGGCGTTGATTCTGTTCAAGATGTATTGTGGAGCATGTCATACGAATACGTATATACCGGAGCGCATTTGCAATGTCCGTGGTATGTTGTACTGGGAAATCACGATTACCGCGGTTCACTTTCGGCACAAATTGCTTATTCGGGAATAAGTAGCCGGTGGAAATTACCTTCCAAATACTATAAAGAACAATTTGAATTTGTTAATGGCGAAACGCTTGACATGTTTTTTATGGACTCTAATCCATACCAAAAAGATTTGGTTTTAGCAGGAAATACTTTTCCGCAATTGAACCCTTTAGATACACTGTATCAGAATCTTTGGATTGAAAGTGGTTTGCGAAATTCAAAAGCAAAATGGAAACTTGTTGTAGGTCACCATCCTTTATACACATGTGGCGTTCGTAAAAACCAGCCGCAGTATATGCGGAAGTTTGAGGGTTTATTCAATGAAACACATGTGGCTGCTTATTTCTGTGGTCACGAGCACGATCTTCAAGTACATAAGCCAACTGGCACAGTTACCTACTTCGTTTCTGGCGGTGGTGGCAGCAAACGTGCGATTCAAACGCCCTTTGAGTTTACTCATTTTGCTCAGTCGACTTTGGGGTTTATGGTTGTAGAAATTATGGGTGGTAAAATGACTGTGACAAGCTACAATGAAAATGGGCAAGTTTTGCATGTTGAAAGCGTTGTTGATTAGCGGTTTATAAGTTATATTTGCTCTAACTAATGGTTGAATGCAACTGAAATAAGTTGAGTTTCGTCTTTAAGTTAAAATCGTACAAAATTCTTTATATTTTGAAAAAAATTGTTTTATTAACTGTTGCAGTAATTCTCATTTTGGCATCAGTAGAAGTATTTGGTCAAGGTACAAGTTGTGAAACGGCTACCCCAGTTTGTACAGGGGTGGCAACCACTTACACGCCAGCAACAACAGGATCTGCTCCAGTGGGAAATAACTATGGTACCCTTGGCACGTCGCCGGTAAATCCTTCTTGGTTTGTTCTTACTGTAGGGAATGCCGGAAATATTGTGCTTACGCAAACAGCGTCATGCAATCAGAATTATGTACTTTGGGGCCCTTTTACTACTTTTTCGCAGGCTTGTTCTGGACTTGCTGCCACCCCATTTCTGTCGGACGCCTCTGCTGGCAATGGAAATACAATTAGCATTACCAATGCTATAGCGGGTAGAATTTACATTTTACTTTTGAGTAATTTAGGAGGTTGTGCCGGTAGTGTAACGATTTCACAAACTTCAGGAACTGGAACTCTTGTTCGTAAGAATTATTCAACCTGTGGCGTAATTGCGAG
>JBJOON010000035.1:0-14000 GCA_046051235.1 Bacteroidota bacterium | reverse complement strand
GCGTTTCCTTCACCGCATACATCGGAAATTCAAAACGATGGAAAGAAGGAAAATTAGAATTGAAAATCAATTGGAACAATTCCACCGAAAGCGTCTTCATTGAAAGAAAAGGTATTGAGAAAGATGCCTTCATCGTAGAATTCACCTGGAACTTCAACGCTGTTTTCTCTGAAGTCATTGAGGCAATCGGACAAGTCCCGCTGCCACCGTACTTCCAACGCAAGCCAGTGGCTAACGATGTTGGTAGATACCAGACCATCTTCGCAAAAACCGAAGGCTCCGTTGCCGCACCCACCGCTGGTCTGCATTACACAGAAGCGGTTCTTTCAGATTTGAAAGATAACGGTGTCAGTCAAATACAAGTTTGCTTGCATGTTGGTGCCGGAACATTCAAACCCGTTAGCTCAGAGCACATCGAAGACCATGAGATGCATGCCGAGTTTTTGGAGGTCACTAAAGCATGCATTCACGCTGTTCTGAATTGTAAGGGAAGAATCATTGCCGCAGGAACAACCTCCATGAGAACCTTAGAGAGTCTGTACTGGCTAGGTGTTCGTGTTCTAGAGGGCAAAGAAGCGCATGTGGTCGATCAGTGGGAACCTTATTTGTCTTCATCAACATATTCCAAAGAAGAGGCTCTAACGGCGCTCTTGGATTATTTAGATTCAACCAACAGAGATTCTATTTGTGCTTCTTCGAGCATTTGCATTGCGCCCGGATATTCATTCAAGATTTGCTCAGGTCTTCAAACAAACTACCATCAGCCTAAAAGCACTTTAATGTTGCTTATTGCAGCAACGGTTGGAGAAGAATGGAAACGC
The DNA here is from genome assembly GCA_046051235.1 of Bacteroidota bacterium. Classification (GTDB taxonomy): domain Bacteria; phylum Bacteroidota; class Bacteroidia; order Flavobacteriales_D; family Sanyastnellaceae; genus CAIZGX01. The sequence continues at coordinate 13,179 of JBJOON010000035.1, read as the reverse complement.
ATATACAACCACTCATTGGAACAGGATTACATGTTCTTGAGTTACGGTGACACCATGTTACTCTGGTTCTAGAAAATGAAAAAGGATGCCGAGGCATCCTTTTCAATTGTCGCGATTTTAAAAATCAATCTTCTGGGAAGAAACGGTAGTCTTCAATTTCTGCTGCTTCACGTAGTGAGTTGAACAACGTCATTGGAGCACTCGCCTTTTGTCCTCGCATTTTATCTTTTCTGAAAGAAACGTAGTTGTCTGGGCTTTCAACACGAGTCACATCGGCAACACGTTGAATAACATAAACACCACCTTTTCCTTTAATAGGAGCAGAGATGTTACCTGTTGGCAAACCGAAGGCAGCACCAATAGCAGCACTTTCCGTTTCTTGAACACCGCTTGCTGGAATGTTACGCATAGCCATTGATAGGTTTTCGAAAGTCATCACCTGACCTGAAACTTTTCCAGCGATCTCTTCTAGAGAACTGCCAGTCATCATTGCCATGTACTTTTCAGCTTTCTTTTCTTTAATAACCTCTTGTTTCACGCGGTCGTATACGTTACGCAACGAAGGAACTCCTTTTTCTTTGACTTCCATTAGGCAAACCACCACGATTCCGTCATCTACAGAGATCGGCTGCGAAATAGCACCTTCTTCTGTTTCAGGATTATAAGTCCAACCTATAATTTCAGCTGCATTCTGAACACCGCTAACAGCAGTTGCTTCAGGACGAACATTTGGAGAATAAGTTAATCCACCGTAGCTTTCAACAGCACCTGCACGGAAGCTAGCGCTGTCACCGTGATTTTGAATGAAGTCGATAGCTTTTTGGTAAGTCTCTTTTTTAGTTGTAGCACTCGGTGCAATTGGTCTCTCAACTTGAGCGTAGTATGTAACAGTTTTTGGAGCTCCTTTCTTTGTTACTTCAATCAAGTGAGTTCCGAATTGAGTTTCTACAATTTGTAGATCGCCAACTTTCCCGTTGAAACAAGCAGCGTCGAATTCAGCAACCATAGCGCCTCTCCCGAACATGCCAAGATCTCCACCTTTTACAGCTGAACCTGGGTCAGTGCTGTACTTGGTAGCCATTTCAGCAAAGTTCTTCTTCGATTGAATCACTTTCTTCAAAGAGTCTGCTTTTGCTTTTCCGGCAGCACCTTTCTCTTTGAAAAGAATGTGACGTGCTTGAACAGAATCAACTTCGGTTCCACGAGAAGTCAATTTAACTACACGAGCAATACCACCAGAAACGAATGGACCCATAACACGTCCAATACTATCTGATGCTACTTGTGAATTGAATGGTTCTGGGAAACTTCCAAGTGCATATTTAACTTTTCCGTTTGCAGGGTTACCTGAATTCAAAATAGCAAATGTTGAATCTTCTTTTGAAGTCTTGTTCGCTTTGAACGAAGCAGCAATTGTTTGAAGGCTTTCAAGTGTTGCAGAACTATCAGCAGCGCTAGTCAACAAAGGAATACGAACGTAGGCAATAGTGCGGCTTCTCTCTTGTTTGAAATCGCGATCGTTCTTGTGCTCGTTGTAGTAGTTCTCAATATCCTCGTTCGAGAATGAAATTTCACTCTCCATAATTTGAGCGTATGGCTTCACAACGTAAACGATAGAAGCTTTGTCGTTCGATTGGTGGAATAAACTCTTTGCATCCAATGAGTTTACATATGCACCTGCACCAACTAACGCGTCATACTTTTCTTTCAAGCGTTTCTCAATAACCAATCTTCTGTATCCAGTGAATAAGTTAGGCTTTTCAGTTTCCATTTTCTTGAAACTTTCACGCATCTGCTCTTTAAATGGCAAAGAGTCTTGTCCTTGGTAGAACGTGCTTTTTACGTAAGAGCTTAGGAAGTTACCGAAAAGAATCTCGTCTAACTCTTCGTCAGTAACCATTAAGCCAAGGCTTTGATATTCTGGTTGAAGAAGTGTGTTCTCGATTAAGTTGTTCCAAACATCATTTTCCAAACCGTGAGTTTGGCTGTTGTTGTAACTGAACAATTCCGATTGCTCTTGCAGCATAGCTCTCCATTGGTCTTGCTTAATGCTTTCGCCATTAATAACACCAACTTTGTCTGATGGGCCGCCGAACATTGCCATTACAGCATCATACGGAATTAAGAAGCCGACAATACCAATGCCGACTAAGGCTAGTACTAGCCATCCTTGTTTACGAAGGGTTGAAATCATTGCCATAGTTATGGACTATAAAATTTAGGAGTGCGAATATCGGAAATTTGCTCGAAAATTCCTTTTTTTTTTTTGAATAGACTAGCTATTTATCGATTCTTCAATGTTTTGAAGCTGAACGAGCTTAATCTGACGTTCATTAACGGCCAGAATTGTGAATCTAAAACGGTCAATTACGAATTCTTGTTGGACTTCCGGAAAGTCTTGGTGGAAGTTCAGAATGAGCCCTCCAAGAGTGTCATATTCTTCTTCGTTTTCAGGAAGCTCAAGTTTATACTTCTCATTGATGTAATGAACATCAAGCCTTCCAGAGAACTCATAAATGCCTTTCTTCAATTCACGTTCAACATTGTCAATGGTGTCGTGCTCATCTTCGATTTCTCCGAAGATTTCTTCAATAATATCTTCAAAGGTGATAAGTCCACTGGTTCCACCGAATTCATCTACAACGGCGGCAACACTTTTTTTCTGACTGCGGAAAATTTTCAAGATCTCATTCGCTGCCATAGGCTCGGGAACAATAGCAATCGGACGAAGAATTTCTTTGATTTCTTTCGGGTTTTTGAAAAAGTCACTGAAGTGAACATAGCCAATTAATTGGTCAATGTTTTCGCGGTAAACAATGATTTTGGAAAGTTTCGTTTCAATGAAAAGATCTTTCGCTTTGGTAATACTCTCGGCAATGTCAATAGCCACAATTTCATTACGAGGAAGCATGCAATCGCGTGCCTTCAACAAAGAAAAATCAAGTGCGTTTTGAAAAAATTGAATTTCAAGATCAAGTTCATTCTGCTGCGAATTCGCGCCTGTAAATCCTTCCAAATAGTGATTCAAATCTGTTCTTCCAAAAACAATGTCTTGCTCTTTCGGTGAGTGTCTAAAGAGCATGGAAATAATCCATTCGCTAACCTTTGTTACGCTGTAAGCGAAAACAAAAAGTATAGCGTACCAGATTGCAATGAGGGGTGAAAGACGAAGAAGCCATTTGTTGGGTTGTGCAGACAATAGAGCTTTCGGAATGAATTCTCCAAAGATGAGAACGACCAATGTTGAAATAATGGTTTGCAAAATCAATACACCGTATGACCCCACAACTTCATCTAACGATGGAAATGAAGATTCGAGCATTGATGTAAGCACATCGCCGAATACAATTCCGTAAATAACCAACGAGATGTTATTTCCTACCAACAACATAGCAAGAAAAAGCTTGGGCTTTCCAACGAGTGATGAAAGAATGGATGCTCCGAAGACACCTTGCTTTTTGTCTAATTCAATTTTTAATTTATTGGAAGTAAGAAAAGCGATTTCAACTCCTGAATAGAAGGCACACCCGACAAGGGTGCCAAGAATAATGAATATCTGAGAAACTTCGATATTAACCATTGTTCTTTTTCATGTTATTCATTCTTCGGTACATTCCAAAACGGAACAGGAACCACATAAGCGCAATGCCGGGAATAAACAAATTCTCGGCGCCTTTGTCCCAACCTTCAGCAGAGATCATGTAAAGCGCATAGCCAAAAGATGCAATCACCACAATGGCCCAAAGGATAAGTACAATTTTATTAAAGTTATTCATTGTTTGTAGTGTTAAAATTACCTGAGGTCTGGTTGATTTCATAGTTGGAAAAGTTGCCATTGCTGCGCAGACCTTTTCCTTCAAGCATGCTGTTTTCAGAACTTATTGTAATAAAATCTGGCGTGTAGACCAAATCAGAATCGAGGTAAAAGGTGAGTGAGTTCGTTTCGAGTTTTTCTTTTTTCCAATTCTCTAAAACTAGGTTGCCTTTTGTCCAGAGCGTGTTGCTCTTCTGCGAGAAAATGGCTTCGTTTCCTTTCATGGTTCCTGTGTATTGCCCTAACGAATCGAAAAATTCAATATGAAATGTTTTCGGAGCAATTAAATACGAACTGTCGCTGACATACTGATCCATTTGCGGCGCGTAAATTTTAGTGCGAACAACCCCATCGATCGAATAGCTGAAAACCGAGTTAAACGTACTTTGCACAGGAACAAGCTTGGGGTCAGTAATAGCTTTGATTTCTGAAATTTCATTTTGACATCCGATCAAAATGAACACTGCTGCAATTGCAGCGAATATTTTTCGAGCGGGATCAATCATACTTTCTCTGTACGAACCAACGCTCGAACGGATGAAGTTTAAATCCGATAAGGAAAGAAGCGTAGTTCTCTTTAGTCGAAGTCTCTATTGCGTTACCATAAGTTCCGAATTCAGCAGAAAGACATATTGTGCTAGTTGTCTTAGAAGAGCGCATAGGCATTTGCAATCCGCAAGTAAAAGCTTCTTGAATGATGTTGTTTCCATTCAAGCCAACATAAGTTTCGGAAGACTTCATTCCTACGCGATACGTACATGCTCCGAAATAATTGTTTTCGCCACCGTTCGCATTGGGTATGTATTCCAAACCTAATCCAAAGCTCGTCGAATTGTGGAAACTCTGATTTGAAACTTGAATCAGAGAGTTTAAATTTTCAATTGATTTCCAGTCTTGCTGACGGTAAGACGCACTTAATGAAAGTGTTCCTGATTTTTTGAATTCATGCGAAACCACAGCGCCAATTTGTATTTTTTGAGGAAGGGTAAAGGATAAGTTCGTATAAGTTGTATCCAAGACAGTAAGCACAGCTAATTCGATTCCTGAGACGGTGCGGGTAGACTGGCGTATGTCTTGCACATCTGGATTTACGTTGTTCTCTAACTCGTAGGTTCCCGCTAAGTGAAACCAAGTGGAACGCGAAACTTTTCCGGCTGATTTTCTTTGATGTATAGGAAAGGAGTATTGAGCACCGAAAGTGAAATTCGCATCAGAAAATGTCTTGCGATTCGTAATCTTACTGTTGTATACGGAAGTATTGTCGAAGACAATGCGATCTACTTGCAGAATTGAACCAAATCTGAAATTTAAGTTGCTACCAATTGATAGCGTGTGTGTTCGTGAGCGGGTGCTATCTGAATAAAGAATGAAAGTTCTGGCCAAACCCAGCTGAACTTTATTCACCCCTCCCTCACCGGTGTAGCTATTCTTAGCACTTAGGCTGTCATTAACAACATTGGTACTCGAGAACTGATACCCTACAATGCTTTCTGGAGTAATACCCATGGCAAAGCCCCATTTGCTCCCTGTGCGCTTGAAACCGAAGGCTATTTCACCAATCTGACCGCCCAAGTAATTTGTTTCTCCTGAATTTGAAAGTAATTGAGAGCTTTTTGCAAAAACGCTTCCTTGAAATGTAGTTTCAGAGAATAAAGCGAACGAAGCAGGATTAGATAAATTCACTCCAGATAAATCTGGAAGAGCAATGGATGCATTACCCATTGCGCTGTAGCGCGGATTAAATCCAATTTCGGTTAAACCAATTCCAAATCTTGAGTAAGGCGAATTCACAGGAATTTGAGCTTGCATGCGCGTGCAAATTGCCGAAATCAAAACAAGAAAAATATATTTAAGATTCATTCGCACAAGAGATGGCATAAAGTCCAATTAATGTTAAATTCAATTCTACAAAGATGCGGTAATTAAGCTGTTTAGCAAAATGCACGGCGTCGGTACCCGTAAATACAAGTTGAATATCCGGAAATAGGCTCTTTGCCTCTTCAATATATCCTTTCAGTTCAGACAAAATTCCGAAATTCACACTGCTAAGCATGGCGCCAGAAGTTGAATTTTGGAAGGCCTCCAAAGATTCTTCAAAATTTATTTGAGGAAGTTGTCCAGTGAATTCATTCATCGCGCGAAGTCGCGATTGCACTCCCAAAGAAATAACGCCAGATTCAAGTGCCTTGTCTTTTGCAATGGAGTAGGTAATGCACGTTCCAAAATCAATAATTAGACAAGTTGCTCCTTTTGAAATTTGAACTGATCCAGCAACATTTGCAAGTCGATCTCTTCCTGCAACTCCAGATGAGTATTGATATGAAGGGAAATTATTTTCTGGAATAATTCTGCAAAAGGAAAACCGATTCAAAAATTCAGTTTGCTCAGACTCACTCCTCACTGAAGAATAGAAAAAGGGTAAGTTGTGTTTTGAATGTAAATCTTTAAGTTCAGGAATAAGATTTTCATCAAGAATTCTTCCAGATGAAACCAGCGAATTGTTCACGAAAAGCCCCCATTTTAATGAGGTGTTGCCTTGGTCTAATACAATGCAATTCATTGGGAAAAGACTAGTCTTTAAGCACTGTTATTGTACCCCTGCGTTCGTACAAAACGCCTATTCCGTTTTTCACAGTGATATAGTAAACGTATGCATTTTCATGAACGTAATCACCCCCGTTAACTTTACCGTCCCATTTATCGGAAAGCTTATTAGTTTCGAAAACATAGTCACCCCATCTGCTGAAAATATTCAACGTGTATTGTGTCGTGTCTGCGAAAGAAATGACCGGGTAAAACAGTTCATTTTCACCATTGATTATCATCGCATTTGGAACCCAAATTAGAGGCTCCTGATCGAAACATTTTTTGTTGCTATACGATGAAAATGGTTCATTTGGGAAAAAGCTTATTGGTTCTGAATACGCCTGAACGCGATAACAGAATTGTCCTTTTGAAGAAAGGAAGGGTTCGAGGTCATCTTGGAAAGACAAATAGTTCGAAGGACCTGTCGATGCTTGAGTTTCGGGTGCTCCATCTACCGAACGAAGCACCTCGTATTCTTGAGCACCATTTTCCCAATCTTCGTATTTCGACCAATTCAAACTGTTCTGCAACAATTCTGAATTGTTCGCTCCTCGCAGACGAATGTTTTTTCCCACGTTAGTTGTGTCAAGGTAATAGCCGCAAGGATTCTGAACAATAACGCGATAATCATAAATGATATCATCTGAATTCACATCCGTGTCAGTGAAAACAATATTCGTGGCAGATTGGGTAATGTCCAAACGGTATTCCCAATTGTACGGAGGATATAGATTTTTTCGTTGAAGTATATACTTGTGTGGCACCAAAGTGGCTTCTGACCGAACTGTAATGTCAATAGTTTTAGCACTATTTACACTCACTGAAGTAATGTAATTGATACTAGGGGGTGTCGGGTAAGAAACGTTAATTGTTTGAATATTCGATGTCGAAGTTAAGCCAGCTGCAGAGTAGGCAATCACCCCGTAATAGCTTAACCCAGAAGAAATGGAAGTGAATTCATGTGTTCCTTGAAGAGTGCTTCCATTAACTGTATCAACTGGATTGAAATTCACACCGTCGGAACTGTGCATGAGAACATAATAATCCACGCCTGAATTCCAACCGGAATATGCACTCCAAGAAAAGTCTATGCTGTTTTCACAAAGTGTGTATGAAGACGGGCTTAAGAAAATCGTACAGTTGCAAACACTTCCAGTTGGACTCGTGTTTGGGCTAGGGGGAGTTCCTGTATAACAAGTGTCTATGGCAGATAATAAATAACATTCAGGGCCGGTGCTTGGAGTTGAAAGCAAGTCGCTGAATAAGGTTGTGTTTATTCCGAAAACGGTGTCTATTAAGTTAACTGTTGAGCCACTGCACGAATAAACAATGTATCCGTCAGTGTCGCCAGAAGGGTTCACATTCCAATTCAATTCAGCTTGACCAGTAGAAGGGTTTACGGTTACACTGGTAATGGTAGGAATTACAGGGGCTGTTTGGTCATAAAAAATTCCGCTTGCAAAATTGCTTGCGAAGTCACAATTTGGAACACCACTGTAAAGAATTTGAAAGTTAAGTTGTTCCCCACAAACAGTAACTTCGTAATCGTATGTTAGACTATTTCCAGCAAGTGTGGCAATGTTGTTCCAAACACCAATCGGAAATTCTAACCAAACTTCTGCACTCACAGCAGCTAACCAAGCACTATTGCTCGTTGGCGCATTCCACTGCAAGTTCACAAATCCAGGCGGAGAAACAGATGCTGTTGCCGTCAAATAAGTGGTGCAAAAAGTTTGCGAATTAGTGAAATTCGAAGATCCGCCTACCAAATCTTCAGTAGATATATAAACGCAAACTGAAGTTGTGCTCGCGTCTACATTCGAATACACGTATGTTCCAGATAAGTCAGTGGTTTGTGTAATTTCTGAGATACTTCCCGATGCATCAGTTGCAAAAATGTGATTTGAAACAAAGGTTAAGGCATTCGGGGTTGTGTACCACGAAATAGATACGCTAGTTCCTTGAACCTCTAAACAAGTTATTGTAGCCAAAGACTGCCCACTGACGCGAAGAGTCAGGAGCGAGCTTATTGCTGCAAGAAGGAGTATAAGGTTCTTGTTCATTTTTGGAAGAGTGCAAAAATAGGCCTTGGGTTGCATATTCGCCCACTTGCAAACGCAATTAAAATGAAATATTGCCTACATTTTTTTGTGCGTCATAAAATTCAGCAATGGTTTGGTCTATGACTTCTTTCGCAGATATGATTCCTTTGATTCGGGCACTTACTTGACCAATTTCCAATTCGCCCTCTTCAAGGTCTCCAAATGACATGCCTTTTTTGGCGCGTCCTCTTCCTAATAAATCCTTCAATTCATCAACGCTAGCACCTGATTCGTACGCATTTACAACAGCTTTGTAAAAAGGGCTATTCAGCAACCGAACGGGAGTTATTTCACGAAGTGTAAGTTTTGTGTCGCCTTCTTTAGCTTGCAAAATTGCGGCTTTGAAATTCTCATGGGCAGCAGATTCATGGGTCATCACGAAACGAGAACCCATTTGAACACCGTGTGCGCCAAGAGACATAGCTGCAAGCATGCTTTTTCCGCATGAAATTCCTCCTGCAGCGATTACGGGAATCGTAACAGATTCAACCACATTTGGAATGAGGCATAACGTTGTTGTCTCTTCTCTTCCGTTGTGTCCGCCCGCTTCAAACCCCTCGGCCACTATGGCATCTACGCCGGCCTCTTGCGACTTCAATGCGAAGGCGCTACTACTCACAACGTGGGCAACTTTTATTCCTGAATATTTCAATCGCTCGGTATATTTCTTTGGGCTACCCGCCGAAGTGAAAACAATCGGAATGCGATATTTTTCGATTAAGGTAATATGTTCCTCAATATTCGGATAAAGCAAGGGCAAATTCACTCCAAAGGGTTTTTCAGTCAATGCTTGGCATTTTTTAATTTCATCCTCCAGCTGATCGGGATACATAGATCCAGCGCCCAATAAGCCTAAGCCTCCTGAATTGGAAACACTCGAAACCAAATTTGCTCCTGTGCACCAGATCATTCCACCTTGAATAATTGGATACTTGATTCCAAAAAGTTTGCTAACTGAATTCATGCTAAATTTTTTCCAAAAATGCGAAAAACTATTGAGTGTCAGAAATTGTTTATTATCTTAGCAAATGACTTTACCCAAAATGAAAAAAATAATATTTCTTTTTTGCTTGGTTTTAATGCTTGCTTCAAACGAAGCAGTAGCTCAATACCGCTTTGATTATGGTTTGAAAGTTGGAGCTTCGAACTACCTAGGAGACATCGGAGGAAAATATCTTCCTCGTAGAGATTTTGCAGTAGACATGCATTTGAACTCAACACGCATGTCCGCAGGCGCATACGCAAGATACAAAGTCAACAAGCGTTTGGCTTTTTCTGCGAATTTCGATTGGATTCGAATTACTGATAGAGATGCATACACCACCTACGCTCCGCGACGTGCCCGCAACGCAAATTTTCGGAATGATTTGTTAGAACTAGGCGGTCGTGCGGAAGTAACCATTTGGTACGACAATGACGTTGGAAACAAAGGATATTACAATCCTGATTTTAAAGTTTTCTTATTTGCTGGATTGGCGGGTTATTCATCTAACCCAAAAGGGCAGATATACAACAACGGCGAAGTTCAATATGGCGGAGAGTGGTTTGAATTGCGTGATTGGAAAACAGAAGGTCAAAGAGAGTCTTATGCGAAATACGGCTTAGCAATTCCAGCGGGTATTGGAGCTTATTTCACCTACAACAAAAAATGGAGAGTCCAGTGGGATTTAAGCTGGAGAACAGTGTTCACCGATTATCTTGACGATATATCGACGGTTTATACTACGCCTAATTCAGACGATACAAGAATTGGAAATACAGGTGAAAGCCTTGCTTACGAATACGTAAACAACCAAACTTATCAAGCCCTGCTAGATGGTTTAGTTGCAGACAATCCACAATATACAGCGAACGATTTGTCAATAGAGAATTTTCAAATTGCGCCTCCCGGAGCAATATATCAATCTCCAAGAGGAAATGCAACAAACAACGACAGCTACCTAACAACTCAGCTAACAGTAACTCGTGTAGTTCGTGGAAGATCTAGCTTCTACAAGTCGAAGTTCAGTTACATGAAAGGAAAGCCTGGAGTAAGAAAATCTAGAGCGAAGTTCTAAGTCTATAAATATTGAATCAATTTAGAAAGTGGTTTACGCAAAAGCGTAAACCACTTTGGTTTTAGGCCATTTATTCTCCAAGCCAAACGATCTTCTTTGTTGGCGCGAATGCGATTCTTTAGACTTACATTACTCACCCCACCTGCGCGCATGTGAATCATTACTTTGGGAAGATAAATAGCGCTGCACGATTCTTTAAAGAGGAAGCGAAGCATAAGCTCGTAGTCTGCTGCGCTTTTGAATTGTATGTCGAATTTTCCAAATTGATCGTAACACTTTTTTCGAACGAAAAAAGTTGGATGAGGAGGCATCCATCCTTTCAGAAATTTTTCTTTTCGGTACGCTCCACTTCTCCACTTCCGAACAATTTTATTTACATCAATCGGATCTACATAATTCAAATCACCATACAGGCAGTCTGCATCATTTTTTTGAAAGGCAAGAACCACCTGTTCAATTACATCCTGTGCGCAGTAAAAGTCATCGCTATTTAAAACACCAATAACATCTCCGGTAGCAAGCGCAAGACCTTTGTTCATGGCATCGTATATCCCTTTATCTCTTTCGCACAATAATTTAGTGACCACCCCTTGCGAAGTATCTTGTGCAACATCTTTCTCGGAATCTTGCGAAACATCTTTCGTAGAATCTAGAAATTGCTTCACAATTTCTATTGTTCCATCACTTGAATTCCCATCGACAACGATATATTCGATGTCTTTGTATGTTTGAGACTGAACAGATTTTAAGGTGTCTGCAATGGTCCTTGCGCTGTTGTAACTTACAGTTATGAGACTGACCTTCATTGGGCTTAGAAGTTCCTTCCAATTAGGAAATAAAGTACTTGATTGTAATTTCCTTTTTCGTAGTAGGAGTTTGGATTAGCAAAATTTGGAGATGGGCGTGTCGGTATCATACTCGAAGAGAATCGCCCTTCAATGAAAAAGTGATCGCCCATTTGTAAAGTAGCGCCTACGGTAATTCCAACATCGTAATTACGAAAGGCAGGAATCACATCATATGTTAAAGCGTTCGCAAGAATGTCTTGCTTAATCAAACGACCATAATACACACCAGTTAGAAAGGTGAACGGTCCATTTTGAAAAGAGTATTGCACAGGTGCCTCAATGTATCTTAATCGATAGGCAAAGGTGTTGAAATTTAGCGTGTCGCGCTTAGTGCGAGAACCTTTGTCAGCGTAATTAAGTCCAATACGAAACCCGTTTTTCGAAGAAAGAGGTGCACTTACAAAAGCACCTCCAGTAATTCCGAATTTGTCCCAGCCACCAAGACCATCGCCACTAATCTGAGAAGAGGTCATCCCAAAAGAAACTCCTGCTCTGAAGGCTTGCTGTGCGGAACTTTCAACCGAGAGCAAAAAGACAAATAGAAGAACTAGTTTAGTTAATTTCATATTCAATTGCGTTCAATACTTCATGGGTGTTTGCATCAACCAAATAGCCAACTACGGTCATGTTCGTCGGAATCCAATTTGGCTGAAGCATCATGGTAAAACTACTTGTGGAAGAGAATCCTGTTACGGGATTACTAACTACTGGATTTCCCATTGGCTCCGTAACATTAGTTCGAAGTACATGCTCATGCTCATACTCTTCAATTTCAGATGGTGTTTGGCTGTAGTCTTCTTGTGGACTGACTAGATGATTTTCAACCAATAAAACTACGAGGTTAATGTTGCCAGCGTAAGATTCGAGAAATTGAGAATTCATATGGATGTTGAATACATTATCGGAAGCAATGTATTCGCAGGTAGCTTGTAGTGAAACGGGTGTGCTGACATTCATTCTCGTCGTGACAATATTTTGCCAACTACTTGGGTTCGCAGGGTCTAGGTATTCGTAACTGCTCAATCCCCCCATACGATCTATGCGTGCAGTTGGATTAAATCCGCCGTTTAATTGTGCCCAATATAAATTTCCAACTGGAGTAGTGTAATCGGTTTGAAATAGTGTTCCTCCTGTTGCGGCAAGTGACCCCGCGTGAATAGCCACTGTGACCATGCGCTCTCCTAGTTGTGCATCCAAGGCTAAAGCAAGTGCAGTAGACGGCGGGCAAAAACCGCACAAATGTCCTGTATACTCTTCAAATAATACATTTCGACTTGCTTCAGATACAGTCGGAAATGTTGGAGCAGAACCGTACAAATCATCACGGTATTTATTTTTTGCAACAGTTACCGGGTTTTCAAGGCGGTCACATGCTCCAAATAAAAGAGCAATTGCAAGTAGGATAAAGTAATTCTTTTTCATTTTAGAAACTTGCGGTATACATTAATTCAAATCCGTTAGTGGCTGGAACTGCGCGGCACACTCCGCCAATACAAAAGACTCCCTCTCTTCTTTTTCCGTATCCGAGAGTAAGACGTTGAGAACCGTTGATATAACCAACTGTTCCAAACAAATAGTGAACGCGTTTCTCCTCTACAGAGTTTCCATAATTGTATTGATCAATTAATCCAATACTCCAATGGGGTGAATGTGAGAATTCTGCTACTATAGTTGCCCAATCTCCTTTGTCTTGTTGGGTTTGCATGGCTTGTAGTTCCAAGTGTATGTTGTCTTTTTTGGTGAATTTGTAATTCAATTCCAATACTTCAATG
>JBJOON010000034.1:0-23921 GCA_046051235.1 Bacteroidota bacterium | reverse complement strand
TTGAAATACTATTCCAACAACGAAATGAAATACTCGAATGTAGGATATCTTTCAAAGGATGAATTGAAAGTTAAGTTGGTTTTGTAATTCAATTCGAACAGAAAATAAAAACGCCCTCCGAAGAGGGCGTTTCTTTTTCAACATACTTTGAAATTATTTCTTGAAGAAGGGAAGTGATACTACTACCGCCTTCAACGATTTTCCGCGAACCAAGATGAATACTTCAGTTCCTAAAGCACTCATGGCTGTTGGTACGTAACCCAATCCAATTGCTTTTTCCAAGCTAGGGCTTTGAGTTCCGCTGGTAACAACACCTACAACGTTTCCGTTAGCATCGGCAATCTCATAATCGTGACGAGGAATTCCTTTGTCGATCATTTCGAAGGCAACCAACTTACGTGTTACACCTGCTTCTTTCTGCGCCTTCAAGTTTTCTGAATTCAAGAATGGAGCGCTGAACTTCGTGATCCATCCCAATCCTGCTTCAAGCGGAGAGGTGGTATCGTTGATATCGTTTCCGTACAAACAGAATCCCATTTCCAAACGTAGGGTATCTCTAGCACCAAGTCCAATCGGCTGAATACCTTGCGCTGCGCCCGCTGCGAAGATTTTATCCCACATGTCGTTAGCCGCTTCATTCGGGAAATAAATCTCGAATCCACCTGCACCTGTATAACCTGTTGTTGAAACAACAACGTTTTCAACCCCAGCAAATGTTCCAATCTTGAAGGTGTAATATTCCATGTCGCTTAACGTCAAGTCTGTCAACGATTGTAACGCTTCTGCTGCTTTCGGACCTTGAACAGCCAACAAAGAAGTGTCGTCAGATTTATTCACCATAGTTGCTCCGAACTCTTTGTTCAATTCAGAAAGGTGATTCCAATCTTTGTCAATGTTAGAGGCATTCACCACCAACAAATACATTTTTTCGTTCACGCGATACACCAAAAGATCGTCAACAATTCCACCGGTCGCATTCGGCATGCAGCTGTATTGAACCTTACCGTCGAACAATTTCGAAACATCGTTAGAGGTAGCGTATTGAATAAGATCGAACGCCTTTGGTCCGCTGATCCAAAACTCGCCCATGTGGCTAACGTCGAATACACCTACTGCATTTCTAACGCAATGATGCTCTTGAATTAATCCCGCGTATTGAACGGGCATATTGTAACCTGCGAAAGGAACCATTTTAGCTCCAAGCGCAATGTGCTTTTCAGTAAGTGAAGTGTTTTTCATAAGTGGGCCGAAATTATAAATTATCGGTGATGTAAGTGATGATTTTATTCATGAGATGTACACGGTCTTTTCCACGAACGTTGTGCTCGTGTCCAGGGTATACGAAAAAGTCAACTGGAACTTTCTTGTCCACACATGCCTTCAAGAAGCGCATGTTGTGTTGAAGAACCACAACATTGTCGTCTGCTCCGTGTATCATTAATAATTTTCCTTGAAGTTTATCTACTTGTTTTGTGCAGTTGTTAGTGTCGAATCCCTCAGCGTTTTCTTGCGGAGTGTCCATGTAACGCTCGGTGTACATGACTTCATACAAGCGCCAGTCGATAACTGGTCCACCAGCAACACCCACTTTAAACGTACCAGGTGCACGAAGCATCAGTGAAGTTGTCATAAATCCACCAAAGCTCCAACCGTGAACAGCCATGCGTGCTGGATCTATATACGATTGTTTCTTCAACCACTCAACACCCGCTAATTGGTCGGCCATTTCTTGCGTTCCCAATTGACGGTGAATCACCTGTTCGAATTCTTTTCCACGATGTGCCGAGCCTTGTCCGTCTACAGTGAACACCAAATACCCTTGTTCTGCCAAATAGTTCATCCACAAAGAACTTCCACCCAAATAAGAATTGGTAATTAACTGAACGTGTGGACCGTTGTATACATAAACGACCACTGGATATTTTTTTTCCGGATCAAAGTTCGAAGGCTTAATTAATCGGCAATACAAAGGAGTTCCGTTGTTGGCATTGATGGTGAAAATATCGGTATTTCCAATGTTGTAATTCTTCAACTTGTCTTCAGACTTCAAAAGAACATTCGGCATTCCTTTTCCGCAAGGAACGATTGAAACACGATTCGGAACAGAAAGGGAACTGAATTGATCAATGAAGAATTTGCCCGTGCTTGAAACTTTCGCAATGTGCGTTCCCGCTTCGTTCGTCAATGCCGTTAATTTCAATGTTGAAGTTGGAGCCGAGTAAAGGTGACGCTCTGTTGCGTTTGTCCCTGTACCTTCGAAGAAGATCATTTTCTTATCATCACTTACACCAATTATTGAAAGCAATTCGAAATTCGCATTCGTTTGTGCAGTGAGGTTTCCAGTTAAATCATATAGATAATAATTGTGGTAGCCATTCTTCCATGTGTACCAGAGAAAGGTAGTACTGCTCAGGAAATAAGGAGCCTGATCGGGTTCAACCCAACGACTGTCGGTTTCAGTGAAAATGGTGCGAATGAAATCTCCTGTTAATGCGTTGTAGACATTCAAGCTGCAAGTGGTTGTAGCTCGATTCATTTCAGCAATTAAAATGAAGTTCTCATCAGGACTCCAAGATAAGTTCGTGGCGTAATAAGTGTCGTTTAAAACACCGTTGTTCAATTGAAGGAAAATAGTCTTACCCGATTTCACATCGTAAACACCGACACTAATTTTCTCGCTAGGATCTCCAGCCATTGGGTAGCGAATGTTGTTTACACTTGCTGGAGTGGTGTTGTAGTTGATTAATGGATATTGTGTCACATTGGTTTCATCTTTCTGATAGAAGGCCAAGCGGCTTCCTTCCTTCGACCAAAACGTTCCTTTAGCAATGCCGTATTCGTTGCGAGAAATGCTTTGTCCGCTTACAATTCCTTCCACATTAAATGTAACTTGTTTTTCTTCAGCACCGTTTTTCACGAATAGATTATTGCCTCTGGTATAAGCTACATTTCCTTTCGAGTGAAAATCTACGTTCTCTGCATCTGAATCATAGGCATTCACTGGGATTGCCATTTTGTTGTTCAGTCTGAATGTAACTTCTACCGTTTTATTTTTTACGGAAGCCGCAGTCGCTGTAGTATGCAGTTCGTTGGCTGAAATCCATTCCCAACGAGGCATGCTTGCCGCCTTTTCAACGCCAATTTCTTGGAAGGCTTTGTTTACTTGAGCCAACGTTAGTTCAACCGTTGGCTTCGATTTGCCCATGGCTGCTTGGCTATAAAGCGTATCGTTTTTTATTTGAGAATAACGGTCTGTTCCCGGAATCCATTGCAATTGCATTTGTTCAGGATAAAACTGTCTGAATTGTCCAAGTACCGCTTCATCGAGCGTTAAGTTTTTCTTCTCTTGCGCAACGGCTGAAAGACCGAGTAATAGGGCAAAAGAGGCAATGAATAATCTCTTCATTTTTTAGATAATTTTTGAGGTGAGGCTAAGATAAGCGCAACTTCGGGAATGTCTTAATTTTCTCCCAATTGTTCCATTCTTGTCTGAATTGACGTGTGCGATACAATTCGGCTTGATCGAGGTAGTGCTTACTCAGTGGATGTCCGCTTTGTCCGGAAGGCGTGATGTTCCAGCTTACGTTATTGGCAAAGTCGTGAATGATTCGCATTTGAGATCCGAAGTGAACGTGATAAGTTCCAGTGCTGTCAAGTTTAAATCCAGATTGAAGAATGGTTTCGTTTCCACCATAAACGGGTAGTTCTTCACGATTCACGAAAGGCTTGAAAAGCGCAACAGCGCTCAACGGGTGCTTTAATTCGAGTTTACATACCTTCTTCCAAGCCCATTTTTCAACCACACCTTCTTCCTTCAAAAGTTTTTGAGCGGCAGTTTCAAAGGCACGGAACAATATTTCTTCGCGCGTTTCAACTTTAGGGGTATTCACATTGTCCCACCACACCGCTTGTTTGTTTTGGAACAAATCCAATTGGGTACGCTGCACTTGATGCGTTTCAAGGAACATGTTGAAGATAGGTTTGCCCATTTCATCTTCACAGGCATACTTCAAATAATAGTATAGGAAACGATTGAAAAGGACTGGACCAGCAGCTTCTGGTTCATAGGCACCGTCCCACTGAAAGGCAGGTGCCACGTCTTCATAATATTTGCTCTTCTTCGCAATAGGCTCTAATTCTTTTAACATTTTAGCGTCTACATCCGAAGTGATGTCATTCAAAACATCCTTCATTTTTTCGGCTGTCCATGCGTTGCTGCCTTCCAACAATTTGCAAATGCGATCGGCGCGATATTGTGGTTTGTAATATCCAGGATAATACGATCCGTCTTCCAAAGGACCTGGCCAATCGTTCGCGCTGTAGATATAGCCCCAAGAAGGATTTACACATCTCGGATTTTCTTTGAAGGAATAATATCCGTTCCATTCATTCAACGTATCAAGCGCATTCAAGATGACCCATGAATTACTGGAAGGTTGGCGTTTCACCAAGTGTGCGCAGGCCCACCAAGCGATGTTCCCTTCTGCATCGGCATAATTGATGCTCAGTCCGGGCCCATGAATTTGTGGAAGTGCAGCCTCGAATTCATTCATGTTGGTAGCGCGATTCATTTCCCGAAATGCTTCGAACGTTTTGTTTTCAACTTTGGTGTAAACCCATGAAATGGAAATAGGCGTATTGCTGTTCATTCCTTCAAAGACGCTGTTTACAACAGGACCGTGAGGTGTTATTGGAACAGTTAGTACAATGCTTTCTTTTCCTTTGATTTTAATTTCTTCATTTCGGAAAGTGAGGGGGACGTAGTTTCCTTTGTACCAAACTTCGTTCGCGTTCTTTGGATTTCTTCTTTCAGCGTAAAAGTCCATTTCGTCGTGTTCCAACATGGTTACTCCCCAAGCGTGGTTGGGTGTTCTTCCGATCAAGGCATACGGAATTCCGGCAAGGAAATGCCCGGTGATTTCAAACTCAGGACACTGAACATGTGCTTCAAACCACGTTTGCGGAAGTCCATAACCTATGTGTGTGTCGTTGCAAAAAATGGGTTTGCCCGTAGCCGATTTACTTCCTGCAACTGCCCACGCATTTGACCCGTCGAACGGAGCAATGGGTAAAGCGTTTTCAGCTTCATTGAATAAATTATTCAAGATTACCAAGCTTGAATCCAAGTCTCGGTTATCGAAATGACGAATTTCAGTTTCTGTCGAATCGTGATGCATTCCCAAATCATACAGATAATTCGTTCCGTGCTTCAAAGCTACATGCGTCATGACAGGCTCAGTTTTATTCGCCATCTGGAAGGAGAAGCTCATAGCGGCACTAATGCAGAACATGTCTTCAACGTTGAGCTTTCTTTTTGGAATACCCATAAGTGCGAACTCGGGTGGCGTAGGACCTTTCTCAATAAACTGATTCACACCATCCATGTAGGCATTTACCTCTTTCGACATTTCGTCGTTGGTGTGTTCTTTTTGAAATTGCTCAGCGGAAATTTTCGCGTATTCAGAAACGCCAAGGGTTCTAAAAATGCGATCGACCTTCACCATGTCTTCCCCAATGATTTCAGCCAGGGTTCCGCTTCCCGCTCTGCGCAGCAATTCCAACTGAAACAAACGTTCCTGCGCATGAAGATATCCAAGGGCCCGATACGCATCCTCAGAGTTTTCGGCATCAATGTGCGGAATTCCGAATTCATCGAAATACGCATCAACCGGCTCATGTAAGCCTGCCAATTTCATTTCGCCAGAGTATATTGGCAAGCTGCTCTTCAACCAAAAATATGCGCCAATGAAGCAGAGAATAACAAGTGATACGAGCGCTATTGCGCTGCGGATGAGAAGTTTTTTCATACTCGCTAAAGGTAATGATTTATGCGTTTTATAAGAATATGCTTTTGTAATGGGATGTGATTTTAGAAACTAGTTTCATTATTTTAAAGAAAAAGAATGTATTCAATTAGATACTATATTACTTTTGTTATGACACCAATTATTTATTTTTTTCATGGAATCAAAATACAAGTTTATTCCAAAGATCATCTACCTCCTCATTGTCATTGCGAGTATGCTGAATATATATTGACGGTAAATTTGGTAACTCTTGAAATTATTGATGGTTGGCTACCACCAAGAGTAGAAAAGAGAGTAATGAAAAGATTGTCAATTGAAGAAAATAGACAAATGCTTTTAGAAAAATTTTATGAAAAAAATCCACACTTGAAATTATGAATATCAAATACGCAGAAAATTACAATCCTCGCCATATTCCATACATTTTGCGAATCAATGAAATCAAAGCAGATGATTTGATGATTTCAGTCTTGTTTTCTACAGGAGAAAATAGGTGGCTGGATTATAAAGATATTTTTACAAACATTTGGAAGAGTAAGCCAAGCGATTTTGAATATCCTCTGAGAGATCCAAAGGAATTTAAAAAAGTTATTTTGGAGGATAGAACTTTGTCATGGCACAACATAAAAATCGAGTCTACAAATTTGAAAGGAAAAAAGGTCGTATACCCTTTTCAAGCGGGTCCAGATACTTTATATGATTTGAGTTATCCTGACGATACTCGGAACATTAATATTGGTGAGATGCTTCGACTTTGGAGAACTTCAGCAGAACTTACTCAGGCTGAAGTGGCAAGACGTTCAGGTACATCAAGAAGTTATATTACAAAAATTGAAGCTGGGCGACAAGACATTGAATTGGGTACACTGTCACGAATTGTGCAGGCAACTTTCGGGAAAAGTTTGAATATTACGTTGAAGTAGATTAAAACGAAAGTGTCATGCGAAGATTAATTCTTCGTCCAGTCAAATAGGTCGGAATACCGTATTGTCTGCCGTTAACATCTTCAATCCATTGGTGATTAATGATGTTGTTCACCCCCATGAGGTTGAATATTTCAAGGGCAATGTTTCCAGAGTCGAAGAACTTATTTTTATGCTTCACAAACATATCGCGTGACAATCCCAAGTCTGCGCGTAAATAAGATCGCGTGCGGAAAACATCGTTGTAACGCTGCTGGTCGGGTGTCCCATAAGGAAGTCCAGTAGCGAAATAAAAATTCAACATAACCTTATACTCTTCGTGATTCGGCATTTCGTCGAGGAAGAGGAGTGAGACACTTACACGTTGATCGGTAGGACGTGGAACGTATCCAGGGTATTGAGTTATTGAATCTACGGGAACATCATTCAAGGTATAGCCGTTGTATATAGTGTCGCCGTCGCTGTTCAAATAAATGTTGTAAGAGTCATTGTTAATGTCTTCCATGGTCTTCAAGTAAGACATACGGAACCAAGACTGCACGCCCTGAATGAATTCACCATTCACCATAACGTCGGTTCCATAAGCATAACCTTTAGCATTGTTCACAGCGAAGTAGCGTTGACGGACATTTTCCAATTCGTACGGAATAATGTTGTCCATTTTCTTGTAGTACAATTCGGTAACCAACTTGAACGGACGTCCCCATGAATTGAAAACATAGTCTGCGCCTAAAACATAGTGAATGCTCTTCTGCGCACGAATATTCGGATTCACCTGCCCGTCGAAGCCCCGCATTTCGCGGTAGAAAGGAGGCTGATAGTAATATCCGGCTGCTGCGCGAATAATGATGTCTTTCCTTAAGGAATCCAATTTTCCACCTTCACTCATTCGCTGTTTGATCCATGTTGGATTGTATGCAACGTTAATACGCGGACTAACAACTGTCTGATCTGTAAAGGTCCAATGGTTAGCGCGAACACCAGCGGTGGCTGTTAGTGTTGCACCATTCGCCATGGAATGTCTCCAAGTGTCTTGCACAAACGCATTCACGCGATTGCTAGTAATCTGATTGTTCGCTTTCACCCGATCTTGAATAGGAATAATCTGATTGCCCTGTGCATTCGGATCGGTGTAGCCAATGGAATCTCTCGGATGCTGGGTCGCATAGCCCGAAGAGTCAACCAATGTCCATTCACTTAACACATCGTTAATGTGCTCAATGTTCGCGTCTAATCCCCATTCTAATAAGTGATGCTGCTTCACGTAGTCTACGAAACCTTTGTGAGCCACTTGATAAACTTGTGCATTGAGTTCGTTTCTCGCGTGCTCTAAAAATGCACCAACACCTCTGTTTGTTAGAACGCTTCCAAACTTATCAGACCCCAAGTCGCGATCCAGTTCGTCGAGTCGATAAGCGCCGAGAATATCGAACTTCTCGCTTTCAACAGTATTGAACGCGCTGAAGGTTAAGCGCAATTGCGAATGCTCGTTCGGATTGTATCGAGTTGAAAACGCTCCGAAGTAGGTATCGTATTTTGAAATTTCTTGTCCTTCAAAATAAACCGTCAATCGCAACGCTTCGTTAATACTTCCAACATCAGTTTGTCGGGTTTGTGGAATGAAATTGTATCGATTACTCGAATAGTTTCCCAAAAAACTAAATTCCCATGGACCGTATTTGGTTTTCGGTCTGTAAGTTAGATACGTTTGAAAATCGTTGAAGCGAGGTTTGTAATCTCCTGCCACGTCGAGGGAATTCAAAGCATAAGCGTAGTTCTTGTATCGGAATCCAGAATTGTGCGTGAAGGTTCCTTTTTTATTGCATCCACCCAATTGCAATTGCGTTCCTAAAAATCCAGCTTGAAAATTCCCACTTAAACTATCAGGTCTTGCATATTGAATGTCCAAAACCGAAGACATCTTGTCGCCATACTTTGCCTGAAATCCGCCGGCAGAGAAGTTTATGGAGCTAACCATATCAGGGTTCGGAAAACTCAATCCTTCTTGTTGACCACTTCGAACCAAGAAAGGACGATAGACTTGAATGTCGTTCACATAGACTAAGTTCTCGTCGAAACTTCCCCCACGAACACTATAGCTCGAACTCAGTTCCGAAGGCATGTTCACGGCTGCTTGAATAAGGTAGCCTTCAATACCTTGATTCATGACAGGAAGTTTGGTTGGAAGTTTTAATTCAATTTCACGAAAACCACCTTCGCGTTTTCCTTTATCAAATATTTCAAACGTTGTTGTTGTCAGCGAGTTATCTAAGAGTACTTCAATTTCTTTTACATCTCCGTTGTTGAGGTAGAATACATTCTGAACGGGCTCATCGCCCAAGCCTTTGAAGAGAATGGTTAAGGTGGTTTCCGATTTTAAGACCAACGAGAAATTCCCTCGATTGTCAGAAGATGTTCCCACGGTTGGAAATTCTTTACAGGTGATAATGACACCAGGAACGGATTCACCGCTACTGTTTTTTATGGTTCCCCGTAAAGTTGCAGATTGCGAAAAGGCGAAGTTTGTAAGCAGCGTTATAAGTAAAAATAAAATCCCTTTCCGCATGTTTCTTACTGTTGAGAGTCAAGTTCGCCACTTTTCATGGAGCGCATAAACTTGCCCCAAGCGTCTTTACTTAATAAATTTCCACCCGAATAAAATCCGTTGGTGTATCTGTTTTGAATTTGTGACTGAAATCCAACATGCCATCATAATTCACGATGTCGTTGCCCTCTCTGTGAAATGAAACATATTCATCTCCGGGTAAATCCAATGAAAGTATTTCAGCTCTCAAGCGGGTTTTAGATGGATAAGGAAGAATGTATGCCGTTGGAAGCATATAACTTTCCATGTTCATGACTTGAACCATTGAAAGTTGATTGTCTGTGGTGTTCTCCGGAATCACGAAGTAAGAGTCTTTCAAACCTGTACAGGAAAAGAATAACGTATCACCAACCATCACAGGTAAGGTGAAATATCCATCGCGACCTGAATACGTTCCGCGACGATCTTTCGCACGATAGATTGCAACAAATCCCGCAGGGAATAGCGAATCGCTGATTAAGACAACACCCGAGACTTGCACTACCTTGGGAGGAAGCTGCGCATTTGCAGAACCCAAACCGAGAAAAAGCACGGTAATTATTATCCGAACTCTTATTAAAGAAAATTATTGCCCAACGGCTTTCAAGTCTTTACTTTGCATTCTGAATTATGAGCACACCCATTGGAATACCGAAAGGAACAAGAGATTTTGCGCCGGATGTTATGCGCAAACGCAATTATTTATTTGGTGTAATCCGCACCGCATTTGAGAAGTACGGTTTCCAACCGTTGGAGACGCCTTCCATGGAAAACCTTTCGACTTTAACAGGTAAGTACGGTGAAGAAGGTGATCAGCTTATTTTTAAAATCTTGAATAATGGCGATTTTTTGAAAGATGTCGCTTCAGAAAAACTTTCAGACTCGCGCAAACTTTCATTTGAAATCTGTGATCGTGCGCTTCGTTACGACTTAACTGTTCCGTTTGCGCGCTTCGTGGCGATGAACAGAAATTCAGTTGTTCTTCCTTTTCGCAGATATCAAATTCAGCCGGTGTGGCGCGCAGATCGCCCGCAGCGCGGACGCTTCAGAGAGTTCTATCAGTGCGATGCCGATGTGGTTGGAACAGATAGTCTTTGGGTGGAAGTGGAATTGGTTCAACTTTTTGACGAAGTGCTCTCGAATTTGAATCTCCCAGGATTTTCAATTGTGATTAACAACCGTAAGATTTTAGCCGGTATTGCTGAAGCAACGGGAGTGGCAGATAAGTTCATGGGATTGACTGTTGTTCTGGACAAATGGGACAAGATAGGCGAGGAGGCTGTTCAGAAAGAACTGAGTGAAATGGGAATTCCCGAAGAGACGTTCCAAACGTTCAAGACATTAAACGGCCTTTCAGAATTCAATGAAAAAATGAATTTCTTGAAATCTGTTTTAGGAAATTCAGAGACGGGATTGAAGGGAGTTGAAGAAATGACTTTTGTGTGGAATGAAGTGGAGAAGGCAGGATTAAATAAAGGAGAGCTCGTTTTCGATGTTTCGTTAGCGCGTGGATTGAATTACTACACCGGAGCCATTTTCGAAGTTAAAGCGAAAGGTATTCAAATGGGAAGTATTTGCGGTGGCGGACGATACGATGATTTAACTGGAATATTTGGTTGGAAAGGCGTTTCAGGAGTTGGAATCTCTTTTGGTGCCGACCGTATTTTCGAAGTGCTTTCAGAGTTGAACTTATTTCCTGAATCCGCAACTTCTGGTACGAAAGTTCTCTTGGTTCAATTCGGTGGTGAAACCACATCGGCTGCATTTCACTTGTTAAAACAAATTCGAAAGGCAGGTATTTCATGTGAGATGTATCCGGAAGAAGCTAAGTTGAAGAAGCAATTCAAATATGCCGACGATAACAAAATTCCTTTCGTAGTTGTTGTAGGAGAAGATGAAGTGAAGTCGGGCATGTGGCAAATGCGCAACATGACTACCGGAGATCAACAAGCTTTAACAACAGATCAGCTGATTGGATTGTTATCTTCGTGAGGTTCGATGTGCGTGAGCACGTCGTAAACTTGTGGAAACTTTTCTTTGATCTTATCAACCACAACGTGGGCAATGGCGTGCCCTTCATAAACACTTTGGTTTCCATTTAAACCAATGTGAATGTCTACGAACCATTCGAATCCCATCTTCCTTACGAAGCACGCATTGATTTTAATTACACCCTCAACGAGCATAGCGGTCTCTCGAATTTCATTTACAATTTCTTCCGGCTGCGCTTCATCCATTAATTCTGAAATAGCAGTCTTTCCAACTTTAAACGCTTGTTGTAAAATGAAATAAGCCGCAAGCAATGAAGCCCAATCGTCTGCAGCGGCATAGCCATCTCCAGCAACCAACGAGATCACAATTCCCAACAACGCCGCAAGCGAAGTAATGGAGTCGGTGCGTTGGTGTGTGGCTTCAGCGGCAAGGGCATTGCTCTTGAATTTCTTCGCGTTCAATTTCATGAAGCGATATAAAATTTCTTTAGAAACAAGCACGCCAATAACAACAATGATGGTCCATGAATGTGGTGAATCATGCGGAGTCATAATGTGTTGAATGGCTTCATAAACAATGAAACACGCCACACAGAACATAAGAACAGCCACGAACATTGCAGAAAGCGGCTCTGCTTTTCCATGTCCGTATGGATGGTTTTTATCGGGCGGAAGTGCCGCTGTTCGAAGACCTAACCAAACCAAAAAAGAAGAAGCGAAATCGACCCAACTCTCTGCAGCATCTGCTATCAAAGCAAAGCTGTTCCCAAGAATACCTGCTGCAAATTTCACAACAGACAAAATCAAGTTCACCACAATACTGTATTGAATGGTGCTTTGGGCTTGCGTTGCGAGTTGACTGCTGTGATTCATTCGGCACAAAGATAGACTTGAGTCCTTATATTTGTTTCATGCAATCCAATCAACATATGCTTAAAACAGGCGGTATTTCGTTATTTGTTCTTCTTTCATTTTTCTATGGAATTTACAGTGTTGGAGATAAGCATGTTGAAGGAGAAAAGACCGATGCTGTTTTTACAGGTGAAGACACAACGACTAAAGAGATAAGTTTGTTTTTTGTTGGAGATATGATGGGGCATGAGCCCATGATAGGCGCTGCTTTCAACGAGTCGAAAGGTGTTTACGAATACGCACATTGGTTTCAATACATTCAATCGTTTGTTCATTCATTCGATTATACGTGTGCGAATTTAGAAGTGACATTAGCTGGAAAACCATACACGGGATATCCTCAGTTTTCTTCTCCAGATGCTTTTGCAGAAGGAATTAAAAGTGCTGGTTTCAACATATTTGTCACAGCCAACAATCACTCCCAAGACCGCGGAAAGAAAGGGGTAGAGCGCACGATACTTATGCTAGACTCATTAGGAATAACGCACACAGGTACTTTTCTCGATACCCTTACGAGAGATCAGACCTATCCTTTAATGCAAGAAGTGAAAGGAGTGAAGATCGCATTGTTGAATTGCACCTATGGTACAAACGGTTTGGTGGTTCAGCATCCAAATGTGGTGAATATGATCGACACCCTTCAGATTAGAAAAGATTTGAAGACTGCCCGAGACCGTGGCGCTCAGTTCACGGTTGTGAATATTCATTGGGGAACAGAGTACCAGCGCAAAGAGAATTCGGAGCAAGATAAATTGGCGCAGTGGTTAGCAGATGCGGGTGCAGATGCAATTATTGGCCTTCATCCACATGTAGTTCAACCTATGCAAATTCTTCATCCGAAAAACGATTCAACAAAAAATGTTCCTGTGGCGTATAGTCTTGGCAACTTCATTAGCAATCAGCGAGAGCGATACAAAGACGGGGGAATTGGGGTGGTGCTTCATTTAAAAGTGAAGGATAAAAAAGTTCGATGGGACACTTGGGGATATGTTCCTTTTTGGTGTCGTTTGGGAGGAAATCCTCGTGGCTATTATTCTATTCCTGTTTCTGATTGGGAGCTTCATCCCGAGAAATATGAATTGAATTCCGAAGAGAAAGTCAAAATTTCAACCTTCGCAGCTGACACCCGCGAGTTGTTGAAAGATATTCAGGAAATTAAGGTCAAATAGGAGGGTAAATTAGTTTTTGCACCAAAGGCAAAAACACCTATTTTTGCACCCGTTTAACAGTAAAAAATAAATTATGGGAAACTTACAATGGGGCGATGTTGTGCTCTATTCAATTCCAGCGTTAGGTCTGCTTGGAATTTTATTCATGGCTATTAAGTCGGCATGGGTGACTAAGCAAGACGCTGGTGACGAGAACATGCAAGAACTTGCAGGTTACATTGCAAAGGGTGCTATGGCATTCTTGAAAGCCGAGTGGAAAGTATTGGCTTATTTCGTTGTGATTGCAGGGGCGCTTTTAGCGTGGTCTGGAACAACGGTTGAGAATTCTTCTCCGCTTATCGCTGTTTCGTTTTTAATTGGTGCGGTATTGTCTGCATTAGCAGGATACATTGGAATGAACATCGCTACGAAAGCGAACGTTCGTACCACACAAGCTGCACGAACAAGTTTAGCACAAGCGTTGAAAGTAAGTTTCACAGGTGGATCCGTAATGGGTCTTGGTGTTGCTGGTTTAGCAGTACTTGGATTGGGTTCATTGTTCATTGTGTTCTACACGATGTATGTGAAAATGACCGGTGCAGGAGTGAACGGTATTGAAATGGAAAAAGCATTGGAGGTTCTTGCGGGATTCTCTTTAGGTGCTGAATCTATTGCATTGTTTGCTCGTGTAGGTGGTGGTATTTATACGAAAGCGGCTGACGTAGGAGCTGACTTGGTTGGAAAGGTTGAAGCAGGAATTCCTGAAGACGACGTTCGTAACCCAGCAACTATTGCAGATAACGTGGGTGATAACGTAGGTGACGTTGCGGGTATGGGAGCTGATTTGTTCGGTTCTTATGTAGCAACCATCTTAGCAACAATGGTATTGGGTAGAGAGTTGGTATCGAAGGATAACTTCGGTGGTATTGCTCCAATCTTATTGCCAATGTTGATCGCTGGTTTGGGAATTATCTTCTCAATCATTGGTATGTTGTTCGTTCGTGTGAAAGACGAATTGGGTAACGTTCAAAACGCATTGAACTTAGGTAACTGGTCAAGTATCATCCTTACCGCGGTTGCTTCATTCTTTGTTGTTAACTGGATGCTTCCAGAAACAATGTCATGGACAGATTCTGCTCGTGGTGTTGAAGTAACAAGAATGGGTGTGTTTTGGGCAATTATGGTAGGTTTGGTTGTTGGTGCTTTAATGAGCATAATCACTGAGTATTACACTGCTATGGGTAAGCGCCCTGTATTGTCTATCATTAAGCAATCTGCTACTGGACACGCAACAAACATCATTGGTGGTTTGTCTGTAGGTATGGAATCTACAGTTCTTCCAATCTTAGTATTGGCTGCTGGTATCTACGGTTCATATGAGTTTGCAGGTTTATACGGTGTGGCTATTGCAGCTGCAGGTATGATGGCTACAACAGCTATGCAATTGGCAATTGATGCATTCGGACCAATCGCAGACAACGCAGGTGGTATTGCTGAAATGAGCCAACTTCCTGAAGAAGTTCGTCACCGTACAGATAACCTAGATGCAGTAGGTAACACAACTGCAGCAACTGGAAAAGGATTCGCTATTGCGTCTGCAGCATTGACTTCATTGGCATTGTTCGCAGCGTTCGTAGGAATTGCAGGTATTGATGCGATTGATATTTACAAAGCTCCGGTATTGGCTGGATTGTTTGTAGGTGGAATGATTCCATTCATCTTCTCTTCTTTAGCTATTGCAGCGGTAGGACGTGCGGCTATGGATATGGTGAATGAAGTTCGTCGTCAGTTCCGCGAGATTCCAGGAATTATGGAATACAAAGCAAAACCTGAGTACGAAAAGTGTGTTGCTATTTCTACTGAAGCATCTATTCGTGAAATGATTGCTCCAGGGGCTATTGCGTTGATTGTTCCAATTATTGTTGGATTCGCTTTCGGACCTGAAGTATTGGGTGGATTGTTAGCGGGTGTTACTGTATCGGGTGTATTGATGGGTATGTTCCAATCAAATGCTGGTGGTGCATGGGACAACGCGAAGAAGTCATTCGAGAAAGGAGTTGAGATCAATGGTGAGATGTTCTACAAAAAGTCTGAGCCACACAAAGCATCTGTAACAGGTGACACAGTAGGTGACCCATTCAAAGATACTTCTGGTCCATCTATGAACATCTTAATTAAGTTAATGTCTATCGTTGCCTTGGTTATTGCTCCGCACATCTCTGAGAAGGGACACGGTGGTGCTGCTCATGGTCAAGTAACACTTACTTCAACGAACGACAGTCTTTCTTTCGCATTGGGATTGGCAATTGGTGAAAACATGCAACGCATGGAAATAGATTCATTAATCAATTACAACATTTTCGAAAAGGCTGCTAACGGTGCTGCTGGTATGGAAATGGAAGAGGCCCAAATGTTCTTAGATAACTATTTCCAACGTCGTGAAAAAGCGAAATTGGCTTCAGTTAAATCGAAAGAAGCTTCAGTAATTGACTCTATCAAGGCGAACACTCCTGGTATTCAAGTTTCAGAGTCTGGATTGATGTACATGATTACACAAGAAGGCACTGGTGCTTATGCAACAGAGCAAGATTCAGTGCAGGTCGAGTATGTTGGAAAATTAACCAACGGAACTGTATTTGATTCTTCAGAAGCAGGAAAGCCTACAGGATTCAACCTTGGAGGTTTAATCCCAGGATTCACAGAAGGTTTGCAAAAAGTTAAAGAGGGTGGAAAGATTCGTCTATTCATTCCATCATCATTGGCTTACCGCGATATGGATCAAGGACCAATTCCTCCTTATTCAACATTGGTATTCGATATCACTTTGGTAAAAGTGTATTCAAAGAAATAAGAATAACACGTTATTCATTGAAATGCCTCTTCTTCGGAAGGGGCATTTTTATTTAGGCATATTGGGTAATGCGATTCTCTCTGCAGAACGCGAAGAGCGATAAGCCTAATTCCTTTGCGTAATCTACCGCAAAAGAAGAAGGCGAGGAGACAGCCGCAAGATTGGGTATTCCAGCCGCGAAGCACTTCGCAACAATTTCATACGACACTCTTCCGCTGACCATTAAATACTTGGCTTCTCGAAGTTGTTGGTGAATAACCAATGAACCAACGACTTTATCTACGGCATTGTGCCGTCCAATGTCTTCGCTTGCGAAAAGCAATTCTTGATTCTTGTTGAACGCCCCAGCGGCATGACAACCGCCCGTCTCTTCAAACAACGTTTGCACCTCTTGCAACTGAACCATCATTTTCGCAATATCATCACGAAGTGTCATCGAGCTCTGCTCGTCATCCGCTTTGTGGTCATCGCGTAGCGTCATCGAACGAAGTTCTTCATCGCTCCGCGTTTTGGGCTCAAAGGCCGTCTTCCCACAAATCCCACAGGCCGAAACACTGAGCAACGATCGTTTGTTCGTGACAGCATTCGCTGCGTTAGCAAGCGAAACACGCAGCGTAATCTGATGCTCTTCAATTTCTTCAGAATAGCTTGTTACGTGCTCGGCCGAACGAATAATTCCTTCCGTAAATAAAATTCCAAAAGCCCATTCACGAATGTGAATGGGCGTGCACATAGAAACCGTTAGTGGTTCCCCTTCAATAAACAATTGTACAGGCACTTCAACCACCAAGGCATCTGAGACAGGTTGTCCGTTCTTCAATGCTTGGTAGTTTAAAGAAGCCTTCATGATTTAAGACAATCCTGTGATTACACCGTTGTTATCAATGTCCATATGCTCGCTTGCAGGAACAGCAGGCAATCCAGGCATGCGCATCATTTCACCCAAAATTGGAATAATGAATCCAGCACCTACAGCGTATTCGAACTCACGAACCGTGATGGTGAATCCTGTTGGACGTCCAATCTTCGATTCGTCATCGCTGAAAGACTTTTGTGTTTTCGCCATACAAATAGGGAAGTTCGCGATGCCTAATTTTTCTATCGTGCGCAGATTTCCTTCCGCTTCTTTCGTGTAGTTCACGCGTTCAGCTCCGTAAATCTCTTTCGCTAAAATTTCAATTTTCTCTTTAACAGGAAGGTCGTTGGTGTACAAGCGACGGAACTCATTGTTTCCGTTCTCAATCACATCCAATACCGATTCTCCCAATCCCATCATGCCATTTCCACCCTCAGAGAATCCTTTCGCAACAACGGCTTTCACGCCCATTTCAGCACATTTCGCAATTACGAAATCGATCTCTTCTTGTGAATCGGTTGGGAAGTGATTCAACGCCACAACCGGAGTAATACCGAACTTCTTGCAGTTCTCGATATGCTTCTCAAGGTTCGCGAAACCGTTGGTCACGCGCTCCATGTTTGCAGTGTTGTATTCTTCTTTCTTCGCACCACCATGGTGACGCAATGCGCGAACTGTTGCAACAAGCACGATTGCATCTGGAGCAATTCCTGCAGCGCCACATTTGATATGCATGAATTTCTCAGCGCCAAGATCGGCACCGAATCCAGCTTCCGTAACCACATAATCCGCCATTGACATACCCATCTTGGTAGCCATAATGGTGTTAGTTCCTTGTGCAATATTCGCGAATGGTCCTCCGTGAAGAATAGCAGGGTTGCCTTCCAGCGTTTGAACCAAGTTGGGCATAATAGCATCTTTCAGAAGAAGTGCCATAGCACCTTCCGCCTTCAAATCGCGCGCATAGATTGGCTTGCGATCGTAAGTGAATCCAACGAAGATGTTGCCTAATTTTTTCTTTAAGTCTTCACGGTCTTTGCTCATGCAAAGAATTGCCATGACCTCAGAAGCTGGCGTAATGTTGAATCCGTCTTGACGAGGAATTCCGTTTCCGGTTCCGCCTAAACCAATGGTAATGTTACGCAACGAACGGTCGTTCATGTCCATCACGCGCTTCCAATAAATAAGTCTTGGATCTAATCCTAGATTTCCTTGTTTATTCTGAAGGTTGTTGTCTATTAATGCTGAAAGTAAATTGTTTGCTTTTTCAATAGCGGCGAAGTCTCCGGTGAAGTGAAGATTAATGTCTTCCATCGGAACCACTTGCGCATAGCCACCGCCAGCAGCACCACCTTTAATACCGAAAACAGGACCTAAAGAAGGCTCGCGAAGAACAACAACAGCCCTCTTCCCTAATTTATTTAACCCTTCATTCAATCCGATAGAGGTGGTTGTCTTTCCTTCTCCAGCTGGAGTAGGAGTGATGGCTGTAACCAGAATGAGTTTAGCTTGCTTTACTTTTTCTTCGTTAATCAAATGCAAGGGAAGCTTTGCTTTGTGTTTACCGTAATGTTCGAGATCATCGACACTTATGTTCAGCTTCGAAGCAATTTCATTGATGTGCTTCATCTTGCACGCTTGTGCAATTTCTAGATCTGATGGAAATGACATATTTTTTTTATATTATGAAGCAATAATCCGAAGTTTCTTTCCTTATTTCGCAACATCAACTAAACACATATGAACAAACCAATTTTGAATTCGAAGCAAAATTCTTTCTTCTCGAAGGGAATTGCTTCATTTGTTTTCTCGGCTTTATTTATACCGTTCGCGGTTACTGCTCAAAATGCAGACATTAAAACACAGTGGCAACATGCAGACATGGCTACTGACGGGCTTCCTGGAGTAAGTGCTGTGAAAGCACATGCGTACATGGCTGAAAAAGGAAAGACTGCGACACCAGTGGTTGTTGCAATTATTGACAGTGGATCTGAGACTTTTCACAAAGATTTGAATGCGAACATTTGGACCAACAAAGGTGAGATTGCGAACAACGGAATTGACGATGATAAGAATGGTTACATCGATGATGTTCACGGATGGAGTTTCATTGGTGGAAAAGGTGGCGATGTTACGCAGGACAATTTAGAATTCACGCGTGTATACGCTATGTTGAAAAAGCGTTTCGAAGGAAAAGAAGCAGCTTCAATTGCAGCAGCAGACAAAGCAGATTTCGCGAAATACGAGAAGATTAAAGTAGAATTCGAAAAGCGTGTTGGAGAAGTGAAGGAAGAGGCAGCGCAATTCAATGCGTTTCTAACAACCTTCAAAGCGAACAAAGAAGTGTTGGCTATGGCTTTAGGCAACGACTTCACAGCAGAGCAATTGGCAGCATATGAACCAACAGACGATGCAGCGAAAGCCGCTAAGGGTATGGTGTTAAACATTATGATGCGCGGCATTAACCTTGAAGAATATGCTGGGTATTATAACAATCAATTGAATTATTCTTACAACTTAGATTTCAATCCGCGCACAGTGGTGGGCGACGATTATAGCAATCCACGTGAACGTAACTACGGTAATAACCACATCGATGGTCCAGAAGCTCTTCACGGAACGCACGTTGCCGGTATCGTAGGTGCTACGAACAACGGAATGGGTATGGACGGAATATGCAAGACAGCACAGTTGATGATTATTCGTTGTGTACCAGACGGCGATGAGCGTGACAAGGACGTTGCGAATGCCATTCGCTATGCGGCTGACAACGGTGCTCGCGTGATTAACATGAGCTTCGGTAAGTCACACTCTCCATACAAAGATGTTGTAGACGAAGCAGTTATGTATGCTGAATCGAAAGGTGTATTGTTGGTTCACGCAGCGGGTAACGATGCGAAAGATGTTGATGTGAAAGACAATTTCCCAACGCCACGTTATGCAAACGGAAAGACTTGTTCAACATGGTTAGAAATTGGCGCAAGCGACAATTCAATTGATCACTTGTCGGCTGATTTTTCTAACTACGGCGACAAGACCGTTGACATTTACGCTCCGGGTGTAGATATCTACGCAACAATCTTAGACAACGCGTTCGGACCATTAAGCGGAACAAGTATGGCTTCTCCAGTTACGGCTGGTGTAGCAGCGGCTATTCTTTCATACTATCCTAATCTTTCTGCGAAAGAAATTCGTGACATCATCATCAAGTCTGGTATTTCTTACAAGAAGCACAAAGTAGTTATGCCAGGTGATGAAGAGAAGAAGATTAAATTCGGAAAGCTTTCAAAATCGGGTAAGGTTGTAAACCTTTACGAAGCATTGAAATTAGCTGAGAAAATGTCGAAGTAATTTTTTGATAAGACAACGAAAAAGGCCGCAATAGCGGCCTTTTTTTATGCCATAACATGTACTGCTCGGATTGATCCACAAGCAATAGCTTTAGCGGATTAATTCAGAAAAAATGACTTTTTACTTTTTTATCGATGAATCAGGTGATCATGGTTTGAAAAAACTAAATCATGAATTTCCAGTGTTTTTACTTTGTGGAATTTTAGTTAATGAGGAGGCTTATTATAGAATAAGAGAATCTTTCAATTCAATTAAGAATCAGTTTTGGGGAAATACCAATGTGATTTTTCATAGCAGGGATATTAGGAAATGCGAGAAAGCATTTGTCTCCTTGTTAGATTTCAATGTAAAATCTAAGTTTTATGCAGAGTTGAATCAGGCAATGTTGGAAAATGACTTTACTGTATTTGTGTCAGCAATCAATAAGAGGGAATACGTGGATTCATTTGGTGAACTTCATGACAACATATATGAGCAAGCCTTAACTGCAGTTTTTAATCAGATTTTTATTTACTTATTCGCTAACCACATCGAGGCTGAAATAAATGTAATTATTGAAAAAAGAGGAAAGAAGGAAGATAAAAAACTTGAAGAACATTTTGAATTATTGAAGAACTTGGGAACTGAGATGTTTACAGCCGAACAGATGGTAAATTGGAATTTTTCAATGCATTTTAGAAATAAGAAAGAGAACATTAATGGACTGCAGTTAGCAGATTTAACGACTTACCCAATTGCTAGATTCGTTTTAAATCCGGAATGTTCGAATTTATCGTTTGAAATAATTGAGAAAAAAATCTTCAAACAAGATGGAAAACTTTTCGGATTGCAGATAATTCCATAAAAACAAAAAGCTCAACATTGTTGAGCTCTTGCCGATCGGGGACACCCCGGTCCAATTTTTTCTGCCATTTCGAATGGCCTCTGCAAATATATAAAATTCTTTTATTCGATTTCGTGAGCGATCTCTATTTATTTGAAGTCAATAACCGAATGATAGGTGTACGTCTTGTGTGTTCCGTTTTTAATTCCCACTTTAGTATAATAAGGCGTGAGAATAATCTTCCGATGTCCATGATTGGGAATGTTGTTGTCCACCATCAATTGCATAACAATATCCAGCGCTCCTTTGAAGCCGTAACTGCAACATTCACCGCTGTATCCCGATTTACAATTCTTTCGAGCATGTCCAATTTCTCCTGACTTGCCTGATTCAGAAGACCAGCATTTCGCTAATTCATACATAGCACTGTCGAACACCAAAGGTTTCAAAGGCTTCATGGCATTCAACTCTGAAATGAGCGAGTTTTTGTCTTTTGTATAAGAGGCATCATAGGCGAAGCCTGTTTTCTTCTCGTCGTATTTAGCGACATAATTCTTAGCGAATTGCTTCGGATACATGCGTGCTAAGTTGATGAGCTTAATGACATTTTTTTCTTCCGCAGATAAAACCGTTACAGCTTTTGCAGTGTTTGCTGAATCTAACTGAGCCTGTGTAAAGGCCTGTGCATAAAGGTTCGAGAACAGCCCACTTCCAACTACAATAAAAAGAAGTGAAAGGGTTTTAGCAATTTTTAAATTCATAACAAGAGTATTAATGACAACAAACAAATAACCAATCCTTGGATTTTTCTGCGGTTCAATTTTTCCTTGAAGATAAAAACCGCGCCAATAGATCCGATCACCAACACTAACAAATTGTTCACCGGTAATATTGTGCTTTCGGGCATCCAACCCAGGTGGTACAATTCAACAAGAAAGAAAATAGATCCATAGTTCACCAAGCCAAGCAAGGTTCCTGTGCCCATTTCCTTCACCGGGAAAGACTCTTTCTTGAAGGCCATTTTGTAAACAAGAATACTTATTCCAATCATTCCCGCTCCCATGAAAGGCATGCAGGTGAACAACGAAAGCTCATTCTGATTGGTGGTGAAGCTTTGAAAATACGCAATGCTGAAATCGACACTGGTGCTGCCTAGCATAAGAATAATTGGATACAAAAGCATATCCTTGTTGAACTTACTCTTTCGGTCTACACTGAACATGTACAATCCGAACATAGCAATAACCAAAGCAACAGCCTTAAGCACCGTTATTTCGCCTTTCCCTAAAAAGGCCAAAGCAATAACCGCCAAGACCAACGACATCTTCGAACTAAGCGTGGCCATAGCTATTCCAGACTTCTTGGCTGTAATTGCCATGAAGTAAAATACCGAAATGAAGAGACCTCCCATGATGAATCCTGCCACACTCCAAATTGGAAATTGCATGGCGCTGTGAAAGGCTTCTGAAACATTCGGCACGAAGAAAATTCCACACGAAAAGGCAATGATGTAGTTGAAGACAATGGTCTCAAAGATCTTCGCGCCAATTCGCTCGAAGTATTTGAAAAGCCAGTAAATAGCGGCGTTGGTAAGAACGCTTAAGATTAAATACATCATTTGTTTACCGTAACCGTTAGTAGATCTTCTCCAATATTTTTTTCTGAATAGGCTTTTCCTTCTTGCTTCGGAGCCTTTAATCCGCGTTCCATTTTATTGTTGGAAGTGAAGACGCGCATTTCGTCCCACATTCCACTTTCAATGAAAGTATTGAGTATGCCTGCGCCGCCTTCCACCAAAATGCTTTGAATATTCGCTTCGTGCAAGACACGCATCCATTCTTCCACACCCGATTTTTCAAGTGGAAGAATTTCACACGCATATCTTGGCATAACATCTTTTCCTACCAACGCAATGGTTCGCGCTTCGTTGTTGAACAACTGAAGCTCTTCCGGAAGACATCCTTTTTCATCGATCACAATGCGAATGGGATTTTCGCCTTCAACCAATCGAACAGTCAGAGCTGGATCGTCGTTAAGTGCTGTTGTTGGTCCAACCAGAATAGCCTGTTCCAAACTTCGCCATTGATGCACCAAATGTCTAGATTCAGAAGAGGAAATAGGGAAGGAGCCGCGCTCGTTTTCTTCACGAATCTTGTCCATGAATCCATCGGCCGTTTGTGCCCATTTCAAAATAATATACGGACGTTTTTTTTCATGGAAGGTGAAGAAGCGACGATTCACAAATCGACATTCATCTTCCAATATTCCTTCAATGACTTCAACGCCGTGCGCTTTCAAATGCTCAATGCCTCGTCCGTTTACCTCGCTGAAGGGATCGCGTGTTCCAATGACCACGCGAGGAATTCCCATCTCGGTAATGAGGTTTGCGCAAGGAGGAGTCTTGCCGAAATGTGCACAGGGCTCTAGCGTTACATAGAGTGTGCACTCTTTCAAAATGCTTTTGTCTTCCACATAACGAATGGCTTCCACTTCTGCGTGTGCTTCTCCGTAAGCGGTGTGATATCCTTTTGAAATGACTTTGTCGTTGTGCACAATCACGCATCCCACCATAGGGTTTGGGGCAACGTGTCCCATTCCGTATTGCGACAGCTCGAGCGCAATTTCCATGTATTCTTCGTGACTCATTCGGCTAATTTATCTGCAATTCCTTGCGC
>JBJOON010000033.1:0-14119 GCA_046051235.1 Bacteroidota bacterium | reverse complement strand
CTTGAGAATACCATATACACCAGCGAGAAAAATAATTGATGCAGGTTTGCCAATCGCTTTAGCAACCGACTTCAATCCGGGGTCTTCTCCTTCAGGAAATATGAATTTTGTAAATAGTCTTGCGTGTATTCAACAGCGGATGCTTCCGAGCGAAATAGTCAATGCATCTACATTGAACGGTGCTTATGCTATGGATGTTCAAGATGTCTTAGGCAGTGTCGCAGTTGGAAAGAAGGCTTCATTGATTATTACCAAGCCTCTTAATTCGCTTACTGAATTATTCTATTATTTCGGAGACAATAACATTGATCAAGTAATTGTAAATGGAAAACTTGTAGACTCAAATCCGAACTAAATTTGCATCATGGCAGGAAACACATTTGGAACATTATTTCGACTTACCACTTTTGGAGAATCGCATGGTCCCGCTATCGGCGGTGTTATTGACGGTTGTCCAGCTGGGGTAATCATCGATGATGTATTTATTCAAATGGAATTAGATCGACGTAAGCCAGGACAAAGCGATTTGACCACTTCGCGAAAAGAGTCAGATCGCGTTCAATTGTTATCTGGAGTGTTGAATGGAGTTTCGACAGGTGCCCCCATTGGTTTTATTATTCAAAATGAAGATCAGAATTCTTCTGATTACGATAGTTTGAAGGAAGTCTTTCGACCTGGTCATGCCGACTATACTTGGCAATCGAAATTTGGAATTAGAGACCATCGAGGTGGTGGAAGAAGTTCTGCAAGAGAAACGGCTTGCCGTGTGGTTGCTGGTGCAATAGCAAAGTCGGTGTTAAACCGAATGAACATTCGGGTGAGTGCTTATGTGAGTAGCGTGCACAAGATTATGGTGCCCGTTACCTATGATAAATTGAATTTGGAAGGTACCTACAACTCAGCAATTCGCTGTCCGCATGAGGAAACCGCAGCCAGAATGGAAGCCGCAATTCGTCAAGCGAAGGAAGAGAAAGATAGTCTAGGTGGAATAATAACTTGTGTTACTTTGGGTGTTCCTGCCGGATGGGGAGAGCCAGTATTCGACAAGCTGCATGCACAATTGGGACACGCCATGCTTTCAATAAATGCAGTTAAAGCGTTTGAAATAGGTGACGGATTTTCTTCCACATTAAGAAAAGGAAGTGAGAACAACGATTCTGTTCAGACCAATCACGATGGAGGCATACAAGGTGGAATCTCCAACGGAAAGGACATCGTTTGTAGAGTAGCGTTCAAGCCAACGAGCACCATTGGCAAAAAGCAAATTGCTTTAAATACGAACAACGAAGAAGTGGAACTTGAAGCAGCTGGTCGTCACGATCCATGTGTTCTTCCTCGTGCCGTGGCTGTTGTCGAAGCAATGGCCGCAATCACTCTTTTAGACGCGGCATTGCTTTCGAGAAACAATAAAGTTTAGTTTATTCAACAATCAACTTCACCGTAGAGCTGTTGTTTTTGTCTTGAACTTGTACGAAATAAATTCCAGGCGCAATTCCATTCAAATCAATATTGATAGATCCTGTTTTATCTGTTCTGCTAATGCGTTCTTGTTTGCAAACCTGCCCTTGTGCGTTGTGTAAAGTGTATGTCAAGCGCTCATCGAACCCATTCGCAATTAATTTCACTTGTTGTTTCGCGGGGTTTGGCATTAGAATCAATTGCGTGTTGCTTGCAACTTCTTCTTCAACACCGACAAGGTTGGTATTCCAATAAAAGTATTGCTCTATTTCTGCGCCAAAGTCGTTTTCAAATTGTTTGAAGTAAGCACCTGCAACACGATCTAAATTGCAATAACCATTTCCATCGTTGTTCGCGAAAAACGAAAGTCCGTCTCCTCCAGTATCGGTGATTTTAAAACGGTAGCAACCCGCATTCAATTCAAGCGTGTCGCGGTGTGTGGTGTTTGCTTGAGTGAATGTTCTAGTGAAAACGGGATTGTCGTTTATGTCGAAAAGGGTATAAGCGCTTTCCCAATATGACGCGTTTGTTCTGAAGATGATGATGAGTTTATTATTGTCTGTATTTGGAAGATAAGAATAAACTGGAGGGCGCGTAAACGCGGACTCTGCATGATTGTTAGATGGGTTTTCATCTACTCCGTTAGCGCTTTCTCCTAAATCAATTACGAATCTGCCAGTGGTAGAAGTTGAATTCCAGAGTATCGGGTCAGAGTAGGTAAGTTCAACAACTTCACTCTCCATGAAGCCGAGGTTTCCTGTCCAGGTAAAGATTTCAGTAGCACCACCAACAACGCCATAAGAAATTTTCACCTCAGTTAAGGGTTGAGATCCTTTGTTGCGAAGAACAAATTTTGGATTGTCGCAAATTGGATTCCAGCGAGAGTGATTTTCCCAATTACTCGGCGCCAAGACTTGTTCGATTTCGGGGTCGTGTGCGTGATTCTTTGGGCCGTAATAAACGATCTGACTCTCTGTAACGTAGTTGCCGTATGGATCAGTAGTGATGTTGTATTCAGCACTTACTTGGTTGTTTTGAAGGAAAGGAGTGAGTTCAAATTCTTCAGTTCGTCCTTCCATTCCAGGACACCATCCTGCACGCGCATAAATCCAAGTCCCACCTTGCGGAAAGAGTGGATTCTTGTCGCAGTCCTGCATGATTTCCCAACTGAAGGTTGGGTTTCCATTCACATCAATCGAATGTGTGTTGTAACAGAATTCACCGCAGTTGTTCGCATCATTTCCAAAACCATGTCCGGTTAAGGTAGTGCGAAGCTTCAATTCACTTTCGTTGGGCTGAAGGGTAAAGGTCTTTTCATTCACAACATTGTTGAATCCGCCAAGACCCCAGTTGCCTTGCCAAACGTTTGCCATTCGCTTTACGTCGCGCGCAGGTGTTCCTTCAATGAATACAAACTTCAGATCTAAAAGCTCCTGCCAATTTCCGGCTTCCAATTCAACACTGTCGCGAAGCAAGTTCGCAAAATCTGTAACATCGTAAATCCAAGTCCAGCCATCGCCTAAATCCAATTGAATTCCGTATGGAGTAATGAATCGGCCTAATTCATAGCGATTAATAACCTCGAATGGTTGGCTAAAGTAGAAGAGCGTGTCGTTGATTAATTCTTCATCCGAAGCGGCGTAGGTGCTGTCAATTTTCTCGCCTGCTGAGTTGTAAGTGAACTGCCAACGTGCGAAGTACGTCGAACCAATGTTTAGAATTTGCGGCGCGTGATTGACAATCTCATATTCAATTTTGGAAATAGGCGCGTCGTAAACTTCAGTGCTAATAGTTTCAATTGTTTGCGAAGCCGTTAAGTTGATTCCTTGAGTGAAATAAGTTTTTGGTCTGAAGTCTAACGCCTGAGCCGATTGCGTTAATTCGAAGCCGCTGTATGAAATGAAATTAGGATTGCCTAATGTGTATCCGTTGAAATTGTTTCCAGACACATCATTCACACTCCCATTACTGTCGTTATTGAAATTGTATTTTGCTAGCAGGGATGATGTTTCGGTACCACTGGTATATAAATTTTGAATTTCAATATCGCTGAGTGCGGTTGAGAAAATGCAAAAGTCATCCATATCTCCACGGTAGAAATTACTCCATGTGGCCGCCGCACCAATACTGAATTGCGTAATGTTACTCATTGGGAAAACTTTCCCCGTTCCACTGTGCCAAAGAACACCATTAAGATAGGCCTTCATTTCACCTGTTACACTGTTCTTTGTGAAAGCCCAGTGATTCCAAACACCTTCGAAATCTGCAGGATTAGCGGCTTTATCGATACGGTCGTAACTTCCTCCTGAATTTCCTGCATCCCAATAAACGCGGCTGTTACTCCAAGGGATGTGCGTGTTTAATACGCGATTGTTAGTGCTGTTTCGAGCTTCGAAGCAAGTTCCGTTTTCGGGTTGAACATTTGCATCGCCACGCAACCAAAAGGCAACGGTTACTTCAGTTGAAACCGAGGCAAAGGCTGTTCCTGGAATACGTATCTCATCGTTACCATCGAAGCGAACGAATTTATTGTTTCCAATAGAAGCAATTGCATTCAGGTTGGATGCTTCACCTAAAGCAGCGACACCCAATGCAGAAGGACTTCCGTCGTATGAAACTTCAACAAGAATATTACTTGCACCGTCCCATGCGAAAGGGGAGTTGAGCGTTAAATAGAAAGTGCCATTCTGATTTACAGTTGTGTTGCTTAAATAATATGTGTTCATAGAACCATTGTCAAGAGCGGTAAGCGATGCTGAAGTCGTTGGCTTAATTCTAATTCGCAAGTTTTGGTAGTTCCCAGCATTTCCTGTCAGATCGAATCCGATTTGCCAAATGTTTCCCGCTTGAACCCCAGATGCAGCAAGTTCTGTGGCAGAATAGAGCCATTGAATCCTTGAACTAGCATCACTTCCGAAAGGAGAATTCGAAGTCTGATCGTTATTCCCAATTCCATAAGAAACCGCTTCGCTCGGATTGTTTATGGTTGAAGTAATTTGCTCCGATTGAAAAATATCGAATGGAGCTGTTGCTCTGATTGAAGCAGTCGTGAAATTCTGATTGTTGATGAGATAATGCGGATGCTGTTGTAGGGTAGAGTCAAGCACTCCCGTATGCTCGAAAAGGTAGTTGTATGATAAGTAGTCCCACTCTCCGCATGGAAAACCTAATCCACCTGCAGTCCCGTCGCTAAAACATTTGAGCGTATGATACATCAATACCTTCTGATAATTCACCCCGTTGTTGGAAGCCGGAAATTGAAACCATCTTCTTCCGGGAGAATCGTATGCGGTCGCAGGGTTGTTTTGAGCTTCGAACGTATAGGTTTGAACAATTGTGGTATCACCTGGTTGTGCAAGCGATTGAATAGAAAGTCCAAGAAAAACAAGTAGGTAAAGGTGTCTCATTTGAAAAGTTTATGCGTTATAAATATAAGTAAAATCAAGGCAAACAGCCTTTTTATGGCATAAGCATTTCTTGACTTTCTCTAATAGTCTCATGAATTTCGGTTCATGAAAGAAGATTACTTACACTTTGTTTGGCGAACACAATCGTTCAGCCATCTGCCTTTAACAACAACAGATGGCAATGTTGTAAACGTCGAATACCCTGGTTTTTTAAACCGTCATGCGGGTCCAGATTTTATAGATGCACGGGTTCAAATCGGAGAAGTACTTTGGTGCGGACCGGTAGAACTTCATTTGAAGTCTTCCGACTGGTTGATTCACGGTCATGCCGGAGACCCGCGTTACGAAAATGTTATTCTGCACGTGGTTTACGAAATGGATCATCACGTTCCCGCGAATATTCCAGTTCTTGAGTTGAAGAATCATATTATTCCAGGGCAATGGGAAACCGTTCAGCAATGGAAAAGTATGCGAGATCATATTCCATGCGGAGGAAATTTCGGAGATGTTCGAA
Organism: Bacteroidota bacterium; assembly: GCA_046051235.1. Taxonomy (GTDB): domain Bacteria; phylum Bacteroidota; class Bacteroidia; order Flavobacteriales_D; family Sanyastnellaceae; genus CAIZGX01. The sequence continues at coordinate 8,740 of JBJOON010000033.1, read as the reverse complement.
GTGTGGTGCGCACCAATTGGATCAATCGAATGGCTGTTGAACGCCTTGAAAAAAGAGTTTCAGAATGGAGAAGTCGATCAACGGAGCTGAATGGTGATCTTTTACAACTCTTCTACGAAAAGTTTTTTAGAGCCTTTGGTTTTGGCTTGAATGGTGAATTGTTTGAACAAGTAGCCGCTCGATTTTCTTTTCGAAGTGCATTGCGCTTAATGGATGAGCCCGAACTTCTCAAGTCTGTCCTTCTTCAAATGTTTGGGTTTGAAAGGCCACGGATGAAGGTTGTTGTTTGGAAACAAGCGTCGGCACTTATTGAGGCCAATCAATGGTCAATACTTACTCCCCAGGCACTGAACACTGGGAAAATCCGTCCACGCCGAAGTAATAAGGTACGAGTGGAACAACTCGCAGATGAACTTCCGCATATATCACGTTGGTGGAACATGATTTTCAACAAAGCAGAAATAGGTGAGTGGAAATCGGAGTTTTATAGAAAGGGAAGGGTCAATCCGTTATTTGCTCATTTGGCTGTGAATGTTTTTGCGCCCTTGTTATTTTTTCTTCATGAACGGAAAATGGACGAATCCTATGCAGAAAGAGCCTTAGAACTTCTTGAATTAATTCCATTGGAAGACAATCGCGTGACGCGTTTATGGAAAATTCATGATGTGGTTGGAAAGAATGCTTTAGAATCGCAAGGGCTCATTCATTTGTACGGAATGTATTGCGAGCCGAGAAAATGCCTAAATTGCGCTTTAGGAGCCGAAAAACTGAAACGAAATGAATTTTATGAAGTCCTTATTTGATTTTTGCGAACTGCGATTCTTCGGAGTTTGCGAAGCATTGGGTAAGAAACTCGATATGAATTCGAATCGAATTCGTCTTTCATTCGTTTACCTTTCATTCCTTACTTTTGGTTCGCCCATTGTCATCTATTTGGTTCTTCACTTTTGGCAAAAGCATTCGCTCGCTGGTTTTCGTTTGCGAAAAAAGAACAGAATTTGGGAGTTAGACTAACTTTTTTCAAGGCTATTCCATTGAATGCTTGGAAGTTTGAAAGTTTTTCGTACTTTTGCCGTCCATTTTAAAATTATATATCATGAATCGTTACGAAACTGTTTTCATTTTGACTCCCGTGCTGTCTGATGATCAGGCGGCGGAAACAGTAGACAAGTTTAAAAAATTTCTGAAAGCAAAAGGTGCTTCGATTAAACACGAAGAGAACTGGGGCTTACGTAAGTTGGCTTATCCAATTCAGAAAAAATCAACTGGTTTCTACTATCTAATGGAGTTTGAGGCTGCTGGAGATGTTATTGGTGTTTTAGAAACTGAATTCCGTCGCGATGAGCGGGTAATCCGTTTCTTAACTACGGTAATGGATAAGTTCCACTTGGAATATTCAGAAAGCCGCAGAAACAAATTAAAAGAAAAGAAAGCCGCTTCTAAAGAGGCATAACCTTAAAACATTGAACAAATGAGCGATAATTCAGAAATCCGCTACCTCAATCCAATTGATATTGAAACTAAGCAAGCAAAGTATTGCCGTTTCAAGAAATCTGGTATCAAGTATATTGACTACAAAGACGCAGACTTCTTATTGAAGTTATGCAACGAGCAAGGAAAAATTCTTCCTCGTCGTCTTACTGGAACTTCGTTGAAATACCAACGTAAAGTATCTCAGGCTATTAAAAAGGCGCGTCACTTGGCTTTAATGCCTTACGTAGCTGATATGTTGAAATAAATTAAGGAGGACTAGGTCATGCAAATTATATTAAAAGAAAACATTGAGAAATTAGGTGCAAAAGACGAGATTGTATCGGTTAAGCCAGGATACGCTCGTAACTACCTAATCCCAAGAGGATACGCTGTTCCTGCTACAGATTCAGCTTTGAAAATGCACGCAGAGAACTTGAAGCAACGTGCTCACAAGGAAACAAAGATTTTAGCTGAAGCGCAAGCAACTGCTGAGAAAATTGCTTCTGTAAGCATCAAGTTGACTACAAAAGCTTCTGATACTGGAAAAATTTTCGGTAGCATCAATACTATTCAACTTTCTGAGGCTTTAGCAAAAGAAGGTTTTGCTATCGACAGAAAGAGCATCAGCATCTCTGAAGAGACTATTAAGAACTTAGGTACTTATGAGGCTCGTGTTAAATTACACAAAGAGGTTAGTGCTACTTTCAACTTCGAAGTTGTAGGCGAATAAATAGCATATAAGTTATTCTTGAAAAGGTCCGATTTCGGACCTTTTTTTGTACCTCAGTTTTTCTAATCTAAATTCGCTCGCATGCAATTCAAATTGATAACAGATTTCACTCCAGGAGGTGATCAGCCGACGGCCATTCACGATCTCGTGAAGGGAGTGAATGACAATGAAAAGTATCAAACATTGCTAGGTGTTACCGGAAGTGGTAAAACGTTTACCATTGCTAATGTCATCGCGCAAACGCAGCGACCAACGTTAATATTGAGTCACAATAAAACGTTGGCCGCACAGCTATACTCTGAATTTAAGCAGTTCTTTCCCGAGAATTTGGTGGAGTATTTCGTGAGCTACTACGACTATTATCAGCCTGAGGCTTATCTGCCTGTTACAAATACTTACATTGAAAAGGATCTAAGTATAAACAAGGAAATTGAAAAACTGCGTTTAGCTGCGACCAGCGCGCTGCTCAGCGGAAGACGGGATGTCATTGTAGTCGCCAGTATTTCATGCATATATGGAATTGGTAATCCGCAGGAATTTCATAAAAGCGTTATTCCCATTCACGTGGGAATGAAGTTGGGGAGACAATCCTTTTTGTACAAGTTGGTAGAGTCTTTATACAGCAGAACCAACGCGGAATTAGAACGCGGGATGTTCCGAGTTAAAGGTGACACAGTAGATATTTTCTTGGCATATGCCGATTATGCTTTACGAGTAGTGTTTTTCGGGAATGAAATTGAAAGCATAAAAATGTTGGATCCAGTTTTGGGAAAAACATCTACGTCATTCGATCAGACAACAATCTTCCCCGCAAACTTATTTGTAACGTCGAAGGAAACGCTTCACGATGCCATCTGGCAGATTCAGCAAGACATGGTAGTTCAAACCGCAAACTTCAATAAAGAAGGGAAGACGCTTGAGGCGAAACGACTGGAAGAGCGCGTGAACTATGACATCGAAATGATGAAGGAACTCGGGTATTGCTCGGGTATTGAGAATTACAGTAGGTACTTTGACCGAAGACAGCCAGGTGAGCGCCCCTTCTGTTTGCTCGATTATTTTCCAGATGACTTTTTAATGGTCATAGATGAGAGTCACGTCTCGGTTCCTCAGGTGGGAGCTATGTTTGGAGGAGATCGCTCAAGGAAGGTTAACTTAATCGAACATGGTTTCCGTCTAATTTCGGCAATGGATAACCGCCCCTTGACTTTCGATGAATTCGAGTCCATTCAAAACCAAGTCATATTTGTTTCCGCAACTCCTGCCGATTTCGAATTGCGTAAAACAGAAGGAGTTGTTATTGAACAAGTCGTGCGTCCTACAGGGTTGCTCGATCCACCGATAGAAGTCCGTCCTTCGTTGAATCAAGTCGATGATTTGATGAATGAAATTCAGAAGACGATAGAAGCCGGAGAACGTGTATTGGTTACAACATTAACCAAGCGCATGGCGGAAGAACTTCACAAATATCTAGACCGCATGAATGTAAAGTGCAGATACATACACAGTGAAGTTGATACACTTGAACGCATAAATATTCTTGGGCAATTGCGCGAAGGAGAGATTGATGTGCTCATCGGGGTAAACCTTTTAAGAGAAGGTTTGGATCTTCCGGAAGTAAGTTTGGTTGCAATTCTAGATGCAGATAAAGAAGGGTTTTTAAGGAATAGGAGGTCGCTAACGCAAACTGCAGGAAGAGCTGCGCGTAATGTGCATGGAAAGGTTATTTTTTATGCAGATAAAGTAACAGGCAGCATGGCTCAAACCATTGATGAAACGGAACGCAGAAGGCAGAAACAAATAGAGTTCAATGCCAAAAATGGAATTGAGCCTACACAGATTGTGAAGCATAGAACTTCGATTCTTCGTCAGGCTAGTGACATTCTGGAAATGAAGCCGCGTGTTTATTCCGAAGGGGATTTTGCTAAGCCTTCAATTGCCGCAGATCCGGTTATGGCGAATTGGGGAGAAAAGGAAATTCAAAAGGCAATGTCTGCCGCTAGACGTAAAATGGAAAAAGCGGCAGAGAATTTGGAATTCATGGAAGCAGCCGAATACAGAGACGAGATGAAGGCATTGGAAGAAAGATTAACCGAATTATATTCAAGTCCATTATGAAAAAGCACTTAGTCGTTTATTTAGCCACAATCCTGGTGGTGGTTTTTGCTTCTTGTAAGCGAAGTAAAGAAGTAGCAGAGGTTCCAGCAAAGGACTTTCCTAGTATTGAGAATATTTTACCCTTACAACTTCCTTCGGAAATTAATTTCAAAGGAAAATCAGATAATTTCGAAGTTTTGGAAACTCGACATGACGGTGGTTTCTTAATTGTCAAAGTAGCATATTCCGGCGGTTGCAATGAACATTTTTTCGAAGCGTCATGGGATGAATTATACCTGAAGAGTTTGCCTCCTCAAGTGAATGTTCGGCTTACGCATGTAAACAATGATGATGCTTGTCGCGCTAGAATAGAGAAAGAAGTGGCAATTGATTTACATAAGCTGTTTTTGAATACCCCCAGTAATGTGGTGGTTATTTTAAATGGAAATACCGAGGGGAAAATCCTTGTAGCGCCTCAAGAATAGGAGTTTCATTTGTGTTGTATTTTGTTATTTGGTTTTCGTTGGATTGAATTATCTTCACGATCGAAACCAAATATAAGATGATTAAAAAATTACTTTCCGTATTTGCCTTTTCGCTCTCATTTGCAGCAATTGCGCAAGTTTCTTTCGGTGGATTTCCTTACAATTGGGAGGATAAGCACGTGAGTTCACAAATTTCATTTACTGCTATGCCTTCAATTGATATGGCTGCATTGGCTGCCGAAGACGCGGTTGTGGATCAATATAAGGAAGCACCTTATCGATTCGGGTTTGAGCATGAAACTTCTTTCGGATTGAATCAAGCGACTTGGAGATCAATTGAGAACGAAAGAAGTATTTGGCAGTTCGGAATTGAATGTGCTGGCGCAAGAACCATCAATTTAATTTTCGAAGATTTTTATCTTCCAAAAGGCGCAGAGATGTTCATCTGGTCTGCTGACCGTGAAGAATTCTTGGGTTCTTTCAATCATAAAAACAATCAAGAATATAGAGTTTTAGCGACTTCAATTTTACAGCATGACAAGGTTGTTGTTGAAGTGCAAGCGAGTAATGCGGTTAAAGATCAAGTTTCTTTCGTTATATCAATGGTTGTTCACGGATATCGCCCGGTATTGATGAACCACTTCGCAGATTTCGATGCCGAGCGTGGACCATACGGAAACAGTGGCGCATGTAATAATAATGTAAATTGTCCAATAGGAGCGGCATGGCAAGTGGAAAAGAGATCAGTTGGATTGATTTTGAGTGGAGGAAGTGCGAGCTGCACGGGTGCTTTGGTTAACAACACTGCAAATGATGGAACTCCGTATTTCTTAACGGCGAACCACTGCTATTCGGCTGGCGCAACGCCAAGTTGGGTATTCGTTTTCAATCATGAAACTACAGGATGCACAGGATCTACGGGTCCAACAAATCAAACAATTTCAGGTTGTACATTAAGAGCAAAAAACGCAGGTAGCGATTTTTGTTTGGTTCAATTAAGTTCAATTCCTCCGGCAAATTACAATGTACAATATGCTGGTTGGGATGCGAGTGATGCCAATACTGTTTCTTCTGCAACATGTATTCATCACCCTTCAGGAGATTTGAAAAAAATATCTTTTGAAAACCAAGCAGTGCCTCAAGGAACGTGGTCTGGTGCGCAAACATGGGATGTTCAACAGTGGGACGATGGAATTACCGAGCCAGGATCTTCTGGATCTCCGCTATTTGATCAAAACCATAGAATCATTGGACAATTGTTTGGTGGAGGCTCGGCTTGCAATGGCGCCACAGAAAACGGACAAGGAGATTCTTATGGAAGATTTGGGGTAAGTTGGGATGCAGGTACGTCAGCTGCCACAAGATTGAAAGAGTGGTTAGATCCAGGAAACACAGGAATTCAAATCTTAGATGGATACCCAACTGGAGCGGTAGTTGCCCAATTAGATGCGTCGGCGGCAAGCATTACCGGAGTTCCTTCGAATATTTGTGGTTCTACAGTTTCGCCAGTATTTTCATTGATGAATAACGGAGCAACAATCTTGACATCATGCACGATTCAATATACCGTAAATGGCGGTTCTATTCAAACGATTAACTGGACGGGGTCTATTGCACAATACGCTTCGGCAAACGTTAATTTTCCAGCAATTACACTTTCAAACGGTGCCAATACCATTGTTGTAACTGTTGTCAATCCTAACGGTTCAACCGACGAGAACGCAAACAACAACTCTGTTTCCGTTTCGTGCAATGCTGTTGTTGGTCCAACGGTAAATGTTATAGTGGATATAACATTTGACAATTACTCAGAAGAAACTTCTTGGGAAATTATTCAAAATGGAAACGTATTGGCTTCTTCGAATGGTTTGTACCCAGCCGGTGGTGCTTCAATCAGCGAATCTGTTTGCCTAGCTCCGGGTTGTTATGATTTTGTAATTAGTGACGATTATGGCGATGGTATTTGTTGTGCCTATGGTAACGGAAGTTATGCAGTGTCTGATGCAGCAGGCACTTCATTAGCAGCGGGAGGTAATTTTACAGATGTAGAAACAACCAACTTCTGTGTTTCAGGAAGTGGCGTTGAGGCCATGATAGAAACAGCAATTACGCTTTATCCTAATCCAGCTCAAAACGAAATTCAATTGATTGGAGCTTTGGCGAACTCAGATTTGTATATCATAGACGTTGCTGGAAACATAGTTGTTTCAACTAAAACTCTTAGTGCAAATTTTAAAGTTGATACTTCATCTTTGGCAAACGGTTACTACATCGTGAAGTTAGTTTCAGCTGGAAAAGTTGATTCACTTCCGCTTGTCATTAAAAAGTAACTAGAAAGTCTTCTATTGTGAATAAAAAGGGCCGGGCTATCGGCCTTTTTTATTGCTGCAAACCCGTGGTCAGAGTAATTTCGCAACAGTCATGGAAAAAACATTTGCAATTTGGATTTGGAATTTCTCAATCATTGAATTGATGCTACTTGGTGTAGTTCTCGTTTCATTTATTATTCAAGTTTATTACAACTTGAAATATTTTTTATCGGCAACAAAAGGCAAGAAAGTAGAAGGAGAATCACCCAATGGAGTTTCAGTTATTGTTTGCGCAAGAAACGAAGAGGCAAATCTGATGGAGTTGATTCCAATAATAATGGAACAAGAATTCCGTAAGTTTCAGCTTATTGTCGTAAACGACAGCAGTTGGGACGATACCACTGATATTCTTAAGGCGCTTCAAGTTTCTTATCCTGAAATGCATGTCATCGAAATAAATGAAGACAAGCAAATGATGCAAGGGAAAAAGTTTGCGCTAACCCTAGGCATCAAGGCGGCAATGTATGATGTAGTTCTGCTAACAGATGCAGATTGCAGACCTACCAGCAGTCATTGGATTACTGAAATGACAAAAGGGATTGGAGAGAGAAAAGAAATCGGATTAGGATTCAGTGGATATAAAAGATATCCCGGTTATTTGAATAAACTTATTCGCTTCGACGCGTTCGTTACAGGTTTGAATTACTTAGGATTTGCAAAACGAGGAAGGCCATACATGGGCGTCGGTCGAAACTTGTGTTACACGAAAACAGCCTTTTTCCGAATAGGAGGTTTTCGTACACACTACAAATTGGCATCTGGCGATGATGATTTATTTGTTAAAGAAGCTTCCACCGCACGCAATACTCAAAATGTGTTTCATTACGAAGCTCAAACGATTTCTGAACCTCACAAGACATGGGCAAAATGGTCGTTTCAGAAGAAAAGGCATTTCACCACGGCTCCCTTGTACAAAGGAAGCGTTAAGTTTACTTTGATGCTTTGGCCATCTACTTATTTTCTGCTTTGGATGGCGGCTATAGCGTTATCAATCATTTATCCAAACCCCGAATTATGGGGAGTTCTTGGCGGTGTAATCTTTTTGAGATACATCGTTCAATTCATTGTTTTAAATGTGTCTTGCACCAAACTCAGAATATCGAAAGACATTCTTTGGCTGTTCCCGTTGTTAGAGAAGCACCTTTTTTTAGTACATTCGATGCTTTACCTGCATAACCTCGTTCGTAAACCACAGAAATGGAATTGATAGATCATTTATCGGATAAAGCCAAAAAGGATTACCTACTTGTGCTTCGTGCGTTGAACGAAAAAGATCAACGAGCTTATACCGAACTAATGGGTAGGTATAAGGATTCTGTTTATTTCATGCTACTAAAAATGGTTAACAATGCCGATGATGCGGAAGACTTAACAATAGAAACGTTCAGCAAGGCATTTAAGCGATTGGATCAGTACACTCCGCAGTTTGCATTTTCAACATGGTTGTTTAAAATTGCTTCGAACCACTCAATTGATTTCATTCGCAAAAAGCGAATTAAAGCAGTTTCTATTGATCAAGGTTTTTCGAATGAAGACGGAGAGTCTTATGTCATTCCAGTAAAAGAGGATAGCCTAGATCCGGAAGA
>JBJOON010000032.1:0-15194 GCA_046051235.1 Bacteroidota bacterium | reverse complement strand
ATGGGCTGGTTGAGCGCTGAAGAGAAAAGACAACTTGATCAGTGGAACAGCATAGAACAGAAAATTAAAAAGGCAATCAAGAGCAAAGAGGAAGTGAAATTCAATCAACTTGAAAAATTCTTTGCGTTTACCCACCCAAATCATATTCAACAAGAGCGTGTCTTTTCACTTTTGTATGCAACAGAAATCTTAGGTTGGAAGGAACTAAAGGAGGTTCTTGAACAGTTAGATCCGTTTAAGCATTCAAATACAATTGCAGGATAATCGCTGCGCTTACTTTATCTAAGTTTTCTTTTTTCTGACGTTGGCTTTTGCGCATCCCACCTTGGTAAAGTGCTTCTGCAGCCAGTTGGCTGGTGTTCCTTTCGTCAATACGAACCAATTCAATCATGGGGAATTGCTTTCTTAACCAATCTGCAAATTCATTTTGCTTTATGGTAATTGGTGCCTCAGTGTCATCTGCATGACGCGCTTCTCCCAAAACCAATGTGGTGATTTTTTCTTTCGTAACAAGCTGAATCAAATGCGCTTTTAGTTTGTCGGTTGGAATAGTTTCCAAAGGAGAAGCCACTATTCGAAGACTGTCTGTAATGGCAAGCCCTGTTCTTTTTTCACCGTAATCTATTCCCAAGGCCTTTGACATGTTTTCGCTTATTTTTGACGAAATTATAGTAAAAGCATGTTACAGCACAAAGAGACTATCGAATCATTCGTGAGATAATTGAAGCGTTAGATAAAGGGAAATTGAGAGTGGCAGAGCCGCTGGAAAATGGCAATTGGCAAGTAAACGATTGGGTGAAGAAGGCAGTGATCCTGTATTTTCCAATTCAAGAAATGAAAACCATTGAAGCAGGTCCATTTGAATTTCACGACAAAATGGAGTTGAAGAAGGACTATGCGGCGCAAGGTGTGCGTGTAGTTCCTCATGCAGTTGCCCGTTACGGAGCGCATTTGGAAGCAGGCGTTATCATGATGCCTTCGTATGTGAACATAGGTGCGTCCTGTTCAAGCAGCTCCAGTTATTATAGAAGATGATTGTTTCATAGGCTCGCGTTGTATTGTTGTGGAAGGGGTGAGAGTGAGAAAGGAAGCAGTGCTTGGTGCAAACGTGGTTCTTACGCAATCAACTAAAATTGTAGATGTAACTGGAAAGGAACCGGTCATTTATATTGGCGAAGTTCCGGAGCGTTCAGTGGTTATTCCAGGTAGCTTCACGAAGCAATTTCCTGCAGGAGAATTTCAAGTGCCTTGTGCATTGATCATTGGAAAAAGAAAAGAAAGTACAGATTTAAAAACTTCACTTAATGCGGCGTTGCGCGAGTATAACGTGGCTGTCTAATTTTAATTTATAAATGAAAAGAACAATTCTAACTTTATTTATTGCTGCGCATGCGTTCGCAATGAATGCTCAGAGATCCGCAATAGATAAGGTTGCGAACGGCGCATGCGAATGCATTAACAATTCAGAACTTGATGAGAGTATGACTCAACAAGATGCTGAGGTTTTCCTGGGACAGTGCATGGCTCCTTCAATAATGGAAAACATGGATGCCTTAATGAAGGAATTGAAGCTGAAGGAATTCAATCAAGAGTCTGGATATCAAATCGGAATTGAGGTAGGAAAGAAGTTAGGTGCCATGTGCCCAAAGTTTATCGAGCTATCCATTATCATGGCAAGAAACGCTAATCAAGAAGTTCCTGTAGACGAGGAATACGATGAGTCACAATCAGATTCAGAAATTGAAAGCGAATACGTTGAAGAAGACGCTGAAATAGGCGTGGTTCAAGGTCGTTTCGTCCGTGAAGAAGGAGGAGCTCAACGATACATCGTTATTAATGTCGATGGATTAGAAGAAAAACTGCTTTGGTTGTATTGGTTCGACGGTGCAGACGATTTACTTGCAGATCCGTCTTATTATTTGAATCGCGAAGTTTATGTTGAATATGTTAGTTTCGAAATGTTCGACGGCATCTCCCGCTCTTATTTACCAGTTAAAGTTTTGGTTAGCCTTTTAGGAAACGAATAAGCATGAAGTTTCTCATTATCCAAACCGCATTTATTGGCGATGTTGTCTTGGCAACGCCAATTGCAGAAGCGCTTGCGCAATTGGATCATGCAGAAATTCATTTTTTAGTTCGGAAGGGAAACGAATCGTTACTTGAGAATAATCCGTTTATTCATCGTGTTTGGATTTGGAACAAGCAGCAAAATAAATTTCGGAATTTAATTCAACTGGGTAAAGAAATTCGGAAAGAGAAATTCGATTGCGTAATCAATTTGCAGCGCTTTGCATCAACCGGATTTCTAACTTGGCGAAGCGGTGCGGTGAAGAAAATTGGATTTCAAGAAAATCCATTTTCATTTTCTTTCAGTTCGAAGTTTAAGCACGAAGTCAACAACGGACTTCATGAAGTAAACCGGAATCTCGAGCTATTGCGCGAATTTGTTCCTGGCGATTTTCCTCCGCGATTGTTTCCTTCAGTCACGAATTTTGAAAAAGTTGCAGCTTACAAAAATCTGCCTTACGTATGTGTTGCTCCCTCATCAGTGTGGTTTACTAAGCAATGGCCAAAAGAGAATTTCATTCAATTGGTCTCTGAATTGTCTAAGAAATATCATGTTTATTTGCTCGGAGCGAAATCTGATTTTGCGTTGTGTGAAGAGGTCATTGGAATGAAGACTTCTCAATCCACCAACCTCTGTGGTCAATTGAATTTTTTGGAATCAGCGGCCCTAATGAGAGACGCTGCGATGAATTTTGTAAACGACAGCGCGCCCATGCATTTCGCTTCGGCGATGAATGCGCCCACTACAGCTTTCTTCTGTTCCACTATCCCCGAATTCGGATTTGGTCCGCTTTCAGAACGCGCTAGAATTGTTGAATGCGAAGAGCAATTAGAATGCAGACCTTGCGGCTTACATGGTAAGAAGGCTTGTCCACTTGGACATTTCAAATGTGGTGAAAGTACTGCTGAGCAAATTGAAATGTTGGCGAAATGCTAAATCTTTTTGAGCATTGGAAGCGCCCGGAAGGCAGGAACATTGTTTTAATGGGTTCTTGTTTTTCCGATAACCTGATGCCTTTTTTGGAGGAGAAGGATTTCCGTGTGACGTCAAATGTTTTCGGAACCCTATTTCACCCCATTCCCATTTTCAATTGGTTGAAATATGCTTGCGCGAATAATATTTCCGAAGGTGAAATGCAACTCGTTTTTCATGAAGAAATGTGGAAGTCTTTGGGTGGAGGTAAGGCACTCCGGTTGAATTCAAAAGAAGAATTGAAGGAGTTGATTCATTCTAAGTTGAAAGATCTTCATGAAGAATTAAAATCGGCGGACACTTTGGTAATCACATTGGGAACAGCGCATGCTTGGATTCATGAAGAATTTGGAATGGTGGGAAATTGTCAGCGTCTTCCGCAGCAAGTATTTCAACAAAAAATCATTCAATTGAATGAAATGATTCTATTGGGAGAAGAGAGTATTCGTATGATTAAGCTGTTGAATCCGAATATTCGAATTGTATTGACTGTCTCACCTGTGAAGCATTGGCGCATGGGTGTTGTCGAGAATTCGCGCAGTAAAGCGAGGTGTGTTGAATTGGCTCATGAGCTTTGCGAAATAACCGATTCAGTTTATTTCCCATCTTATGAGTTTGTTACAGATGTTCTTCGAAATGACACGTATTTTGAGTTGGATCGCTGTCATCCGAATGGTAAGGCCATTGCTTTAGTTGCGGAGAATTTTTTGAGGTAAAAAAAACGGGCCGAAGCCCGAATTTTTAAAAATTTATTTGCGCTTGAAGTCGCAGTAAACTTCCTTTCTGAGTGTTGTCTTGTTTTGCGAAATCTTCATATCTTCTTTCCGACATAGTGTACATGGCCACGAATTCAAATGATTTTGACGGCTGCCATTCAATTCCTATTTCTGTTTCTTCAACATCATAACTTCGAGCGTCGAGTTCATGTTTTTTTCCGCCGTCATACTTTTGATAGCGAACGAATGGTATGAAAGTTTGATTTTTGTAGTCTAATTTGTAGGAAAAAGTTGCGAATCCACCTTTTAGGCCTTGAGTTGAAATTGAGTCTGTCGCATTGTCGAATTCAGGACCGCGACCAATGTTGTACTCCGCTAAAATCCCGAATGGTTTTGGGTAAACAACGAAAGTAGCAGCTACTCTTTCATCTCTGTACGTTTTATCGTCATTGATTTTAACACCTGAGCTGAGTTGTGCTGAAGAGAAAGTATACAATCCTTTATAACCTTGAATTCCAATTTCCACAACTTGGTTCTTTATTTCAAACGGATAGGTGAGACGAGCTACAACGTGTCTGTTTTCATTTAATTCAGGCCTATTTGCGGTCTGACCGTTATAAATACCAAGTCCAAACACCCCGTAGTCTCCCGAGCCTTTCAAGCCTTCTCTAACGAGAGATGAGAATAACTTTCTGGTTTCTTTGGGTGCCCAATAGAACATTACACCAAGATCTCGCTCATTAGTAATAGCGCTGTTTAAGGCATCAGCACGGTCTAGTGGAAGCCTGTTTTGGCTTGATTGCATGTTCTCAAATCCAAACGGAATTTTACTTTGTCCAATTCTAAAGCGAAATTCATTGTCATTATCAAGCCCAAGGTCGAAATATGCGTCACGCAGTTGGCCAAAATGAAGTCCAGTCGATGATGCTGAACTTGCGAAATCAGGTTGAACGTATAAATATGCGCGTGGACTTATCTGCCCGAAGAAAATTAAACGCATACGACGCATGAAAAATCCATTGTCACCTCCCCAACTTCTATCGCATTGTTCACACCCAAGATCGGGATTTGTAACAAGAAGTCCATTGTATCTTATTTGAGTGTATCCTCTTAAGGAGATAGTTTCAAACCATTTTTTTTCTTCTTTTGGTTTGTCGGTTTGCGCAAATGAGACAATTGACAGCATGATTAGAAATAGACTGAACAGCGGTTTTTTCATGTTTTTAAGGTTGGTTGTAATACTCACGTAACATTTAATTAACGCTGGCAAAACTATAATCGTGATTTTCACGCTGTGCTACGTAATAATTACCAATGTGTTAAGAAAATGTTATGTGAAAGTGGAAAAGAGCGCATTTAAGAGGTGGTAAAAACAACCCCCGCTTAACATTCACATAACATTAGCAAGCGTAGTTTGCATTGTAAAATCACAAACTATGAAAATCTCTAAACTATTTTCTTTTATGGTTCCGAAGAACACGATGTTCTTTGATTTGTTTGCAGAAGACACTACGAACCTAGTGGAGCAAGCGAAAGTGTTTCATCAAATGTTTCAGCTTTCAGACCCAGAACAAATTGCTGCATGCATTCGTCAAATTCGCGATTTCGAGCACAAGGGGGACGAGATAACTCATCAAATCTTCATGGAGCTTTCAGATAACTTCATTACTCCTTTTGATAGAGAAGATATACATGCTTTAACAACTAGTATTGATGATATTGCCGATTTCATAAATGGTTGCGCTTCAAGAATTCAATTGTATAACGTGAAGCAATTCTCAAAAACGATGGAATTGATGAGTGAGGTATTGTTGAAACAAGTTATCGAAATTGACGCGGCAATTAAGGATATGAAGAGCATGAAGAATGTTCAACGTGTGCGTGAAGCAATTGTTCGCATTAATTCTTTGGAAAATCACGCAGATGACTTGTTCGACGAGGCTATTGCTCGTTTATTTGCAGAAGCAGTTGATCCATTGGAGTTGATTAAAACCAAAGAGGTATTAAGCAGCTTGGAAACAGCTACAGACAAATGTGAAGACGTTGCGAATGTCTTAGAATCAATCTTAGTTAAAAACTCTTAAACCTAAATAGAATGGATTATTCATTCTTACTCATTGCGGTCATTGCTTTGGCATTGATTTTTGATTTTATCAACGGATTTCACGATGCGGCAAACTCAATTGCTACGGTTGTTTCAACCAAGGTGTTGACCCCTTTTCAAGCGGTGGTTTGGGCAGCCTTCTTCAACTTTGTTGCCTTCTTTATTTTTAAGGACCACAGTGTTGCAACTACAATTGCTAAGTCTGTCCACAAAGAGTTCATAGTTGAGTGCATGCATCCGCTGTCTATGATACTTGCGGGATTAATGTCTGCTATTGCATGGAACTTAATTACGTGGTGGTATGGAATTCCTTCTTCGTCCTCACACACCTTAATCGGAGGTTTTGCTGGAGCTTTTTTAGCGGCATTCGGTTGGAAGGCCATCAGCTCGGGAATTATCTGGGCAACAGCAATCTTTATCGTGGTTGCACCAATCGCTGGTATGATTATGTCTTACCTCATTTCTATCTGGTTCTTAAATTCGTTCAGAAAAGGAATTTGGATGAAGCTTGTTTCATTGACAATAATTTTCGGAGTTTCCTATGCCGTATTTAATGTATTGGAATTCAAGAAGGATTTTCAAGGTGGCAGCAGCTACATCGTCTCTTTCGATGATAAAGTAGAAAAGGATAAACTGAAAGAAATGTTTGTCTTTAAGTCAGAAGATAAAATGAAAGAATTTCCGAGCCTTGTAAAAATTGGTAAGGATTCACTCGGAAATGAAGATGCTAGTGGCAAACTTTATGAAATCAGAACAGATTATCTTAAAGATGTCAATTCATCTGATGAAAATAAGGATTTGACTAAAGCAATTAAAAAATCGTTAGACAAATCGTTCAAGAAGGATTTGCGCAGTGGTTTGTCTTTAGTTGTTAAAACAGACGCTCCGATTTCGTCAAGTGAATTGAAAAAAGCTTTCTCACTAAAGAATGAATGTGATAAAGCAATTGTATTTGTTGAACCGGCGAAGGATTCTTTAGGTCTTGATATTACTACAAACCAGGATTACATCGTTCGATTAGATTCTTTGGGGTCTGTACTTTATGCAAATGACAAGAATGTTGAAGTGCTTAAGGATTTGAAAAAACAAGGGGTTAATAGCTATGAGGTGGTTTCAACCGATATCATAACTAAGGATTCAGAAAACAGATTTGCGTACTCTACTCAATACAAGATCGTAAAGGTTGAACGCATTGGTGCCGATTCGAAATTGCGTTTCGATACTTCCAATTTGAAAAATAATTTCGAGACATATTGGTTGAAGGTGATGTTCCATGGAGCGAATTTTAAGTGGATACTTTTGGGATTCATTGTTGTTGTAATTGGAATTTTCACCTTGTTCATGAGTTCTATGAATAATTCAAGAGCAAACAAATGGTTCAAGAAATTACAGTTGTTCTCTTCGGCGGCATTCTCTATCGGACACGGTGGAAACGACGCACAGAAGGTCATGGGTATCATTACCGTTGCTTTGATTGCAGGTGGAGAAATTACTTCCTTGAAGGAAATGCCGAACTGGGTGCCGTTGGCCTGTTACGCTGCAATCGCTCTTGGTACCATGAGTGGTGGTTGGAAGATTGTAAAAACAATGGGAAATAAGATCACGAAGGTTACACCTTTCGAAGGCGTAGCAGCAGAGACCGCAGGAGCGATTACCCTATTCTTTACAGAAGGATTGAAGTTCCCTTGGAAAATGGGTGGCGAAGTAGTTAAAGGTATTCCTGTTTCTACAACACACACGATAACCGGTTCAATCATCGGGGTTGGAATTACCAAGCGTATCTCTGCAGTTAAATGGGGTGTTACGGGTAAGCTTTTAGTTGCTTGGATAATTACGATTCCAATTTCAGCAGGTTTAGGTGCGCTGTTTTATTACATCATGCACTTTTGCGGTGTAAACGCATAATTAAAAAAATAATATTAAGCATTAAAAGCACCTTAGGGTGCTTTTTTTGTGTTCATGAGACCTTATCTTTGAGTAAGATGCAGTTTCTAAAATCAAATCAATTTATCTGGAATTCAGAGACGCGAGAATACCTCTGTGGTGCTCGTGCTGCTGCGCTTATGGATGAGTCTGATTTGTTTAAAAGAACTTCTGAAAATCATTTCCAAGATGTTTTGTGGTTCCAAGACAGATGTCTTATCGTTGAGCAGGATCAACGTTGGATCGTTCTAAAAAGAGACCAGGAAACAGATTTAATTGAAATTGAATTAGCTTCGAGTTTCGATGATAAAAAAGAGAAGTTTGACTTGGTTAAATGTGCATCGGACCTCGAGTGGATTTTTGTTAACGAGAATAGTGAAGTGGTCCATTCATTTCAAAAACAAACGGGACATCCCATTCATCAATTAAGTGATGCCCTTATTCGATTTGGTAAGCAAGGTCTTAATTTGACTCAGATATCTGAAAAGTTAAATGATTTAGAAGTTTTTGAAGGTCAGGAAGGAGGTGCCAAATCGTTTACATACAGAGGTGTTGTATTAGAATATGAATTTCACAGATTCACGTTGAATCAATTGGAAATGAAGGGTGAAGTAATTTATTTCCAACTAAAAAATGTGCAGCGCCCTTTTGAAAAATTCTCTGCAGATTTTTATAAGGTAGTGTTGAATTCTGCTGCTGTAGATATTGCAGTATTTGACTTGGAACAGCGATATATGCTGATAAATGAATTTGCTGTTAAGAATAAAGAAGTTCGCAATTGGTTAATTGGTCGAACAGATTTCGATTATTGCGAGTTTAAGGGGACAGACGATACAATGGCGAAGGTTCGAAAGGAGTTCTTTGAGCAGTCGAAGCGCGAAAGACGAATGGTAGAGATGGAGGAGAAGATTGTGGATGCTGAAGGCAAAACAAGGTACTCGTTGAAGCGTTTTAAACCCATTATTGTGCAAGATGAGATTAAGTACATGATGGGTTTTGGTATGGACGTTACCGCAGTAATCGAAGCTCAAGAACAATTGCAAAAATCATTGTTGGAAAAAGAGGCGCTACTTGGTGAAATTCACCACCGCGTGAAGAACAACCTAACAGTGGTATATTCTCTTTTAGAATTGCAAGCGATTCAAGAGAAGAATGAAGACATTGCCTTTGCTTATCGCGAGTCCCAATCTCGAATTAAGGCTATGGCTTTAGTTCATGAGATGCTTTATAAATCGCATTCTTTTGAAGCAATTGAGTTGTTCTCTTATTTAAAGAACTTGGCCGAGCATCTTCAGCATTTATTAGCTGTCAACAAAGTAGTTGAGTTGAAATTTATAGGTGAGGCCGTTGACTTGCCAATTAGTACCGCTGTAACTTGTGGGCTGTTTGCAAATGAAATTCTAACGAATTCATACAAGTATGCAATACCATTTGTCGATAGCCCTGTAATTAGTATTCGGCTAGAAGAGATAAATGGATTTGTTGAAATGGAGATTTCCGACAATGGTCCAGGACTGAATCAGGATTTTGAGGAAGGAAAAAATGCTTCACTTGGTTTCAAACTCATGCGTACATTTGCCTCACAGCTAAAAGGTGATTTAGAGATTAAATCTGAAAACGGACTAATTTACCTTCTTAAATTTAAAAAGTAATGCGAATTCTGCTTGTAGACGACGATCAACTTATTCGCTTTGTGCACCAGATGTTCATTGAACGTGCAGGGCATGAAGTAGTGGGTGTTGCCGAAGAAGAAGTTCAAGCTGTTGAATTAGCAATTGAATTGAAGCCCGACATTATCGTAATGGATATCCGTTTAGAAAATGGTTCAAATGGAATTCATGCCATGAAAACTATTCAGCAAACCT
Source organism: Bacteroidota bacterium (assembly GCA_046051235.1). Taxonomy (GTDB): domain Bacteria; phylum Bacteroidota; class Bacteroidia; order Flavobacteriales_D; family Sanyastnellaceae; genus CAIZGX01. The sequence goes on along the minus strand of JBJOON010000032.1, from coordinate 5,546 downwards.
TGGAGATTCCTGCGATATACATCTCAGGTAATTCCGATAACAAAACAATCGAAGAGGCGGAGCAAACAATAATGAAAGCCTTTTTAGTCAAGCCTGTTACTCAAGACGAGATCGCTAAGGCACTTGTCTAATTAGTCTTCCGGATTTGCGCGTTTGTCTTTGATCGTGAAAACGCGAGAGACGTTAAATCCGAAATGAATGCCCCCGTTTTTCCACTGACCAACAGATTCTGTTATAAATCCGGGTTCTAACATAGAAGTTGAATTGGTTAAGTGAAGTTGAAACACATGTCCTCCAGTTTCAATGTCAACACCCAAAGAAAGCGAGTTGTAGTATGTCGAACTTATTTGATTCGGCAGTACGTAAATGTATTCTCCATTTACTGAAAAGCGCTGTGTAAGTTTATATCTTCCGCCAAAACCCATCGCTAGAATATCGTTCTTGTCCTGCAAAGTAGGTACGAGGTTTTTGTGCACGAGGGTTGGAGTCAACTGCAGTGATAAGTCGTTATTGAATTTGCGAGCAATAAGCAATTGGTGCGTATACTGCAGACGCGAAGAAAAATAATTGTCTCTATACGGATCAGCCCACTTCACCGTATTACAAACAGCAGAGGCAAAGTAAGAGACAGAAAGGGGTACATTGCGCTTGCCGCTTCCCTGACGAATGATTTTATACTTTAAGAATGAATCATAAGCTTTATTGACATTACTTCTTCCCATTCCAACCATAAGGCGGTCTGTAATTCCGTACTCCAATCCAAAACGCATTAATGCTTGGTCTAATCCGAATAAATCGTAAGCCCCGGTATTGATAAAACCAAAACGGTGCGAAATACGAAAATCCATTACCCCTGCAGCAGCATTTTCAACACTATGCAAGTTTATAATTCGGGTTGTTTTGAAGGTTGCTGAAGTATACGTTTGCTCTTCCTCATCCGCAATTAAAGAAAGCAAGTCTTCATCGCTCGATTGAACTTGAAGGCTATCTCCGGGTTGTGCAAAGGCTATAGTCTGAAAGAAAAGCAAAAGAGCTAATGAAATTAGCCCCTTTGAAATAATGCGTTGATTCATAAGAATTATTTAAGTGGTTGAAGTGTTGCCTTTACGGTTACTTCGATTTTTTCAGAGATTTGACCTTTCACAACATCCGGAATTTGAACATTGTAGTCGCGCGGATTAACATAAAATTTGGTACTTCCGTCGATCTTTCCACCTGCAATTTTAATAGTTGCAATTGCACTCACATCCTTGGTAGCGCCGTGCATGGTCATTTGTCCAGCAACATTCACCGAATAATTTCCATCAGCAGAAAAATTCACTTTTGAAAAATCTCCTTTTCCTTTGAAGTTTGCCTTCGGGTATTTATCACTTTCCAAATAATTTTCATTGAAGTGCTCTTGCATCAGCGCTTTTTCAAATTCGAAACTTTTTATCAAAGTCTCAACTTGCACAGCACCTGTTGCTTGGTCAATAATGATAGTGGATTTGTAATTGTCTGCCTTAATATCTTCAGCACTTGTATGTGAGAAGAATTTGATGTGTGCAGTTTTTGAGAAGTAACGCTGAGCTGAAGCTCCGAAACTGATGGCAACTAATAACGTTGCTAAGATTAACTTTTTCATAAGATTGTTTTTTAGCCCAGAGACATTTATTGTACCAATTATTTGATCAGCGCGCACTTAGACATTTGCACTCCGTCCATCATAAGATAACCGGTACAAAAGCCTTTAATAACGACTTTTTCTCCTTTTGCTGCGCTCACTGTTTCGCCTGCTAAGAAATAACACTTGACTGCATAATCTGGTATCGTGGTTGTCAATTGAATGACAAATTCATTTCCTTCATTTACAAAAGCGGTATCAACTACCCCCTGAATCTCAAGAGCTACAGAGTCTTTAACAAATTTGGCATTTGCCGAATCTTCATTTTTAGCGAATGCCGCACCAAGCGAATCAGCAGGTAAGATGTAGTTTGGCTTTACATCAGCTGCATTCGTTTTAGGCTTATTCCACATATAATAGGCAACCCCACCGCCAATGGCAACAATGGAGAGAAGCACAATAATGATTGCTTTTTTGTTCATGTTTTAATTCTTTAATTGTTTGGAGCACCTGCAGTAATCCATTCGTTGACAGCAGTTTTGTCACAAGTGCTTAATCCTGATGTTCCCTTCGGCATGATCGAGTATCCGTTGCTACCATCCAATGATCCTGCGAATCCGCCGTTGTCGACTATCGCTTTGATTTCATCATAAGTGGTTAAGGATAACCCTGCGCTAGGGTTGGCACCTTCGTGACACCCGCTTGCGCACTGCTGCGCAACCAAGGGGGCAATTCTACTTGTAAAAGTAAACGTATTGTCGCATGGTGTAGACGAATACAAATACTCTTCATTATCGTAATAACATGCAGTCAAAAGCATAGCCATGGTTAGGAGCAGCATGCTCATTTTAGTTGTTTTGCGCTCCATCGTTAATCCATTTTTGAATTTGAGTAATCTTGCAACTTTGTAGGCCGGAGGTGTTTTTTGGCATTATTGAGTAGCCTCCTGTCCCATGCATAGAATGCATTAGCGAACCGTCATTAACCGTGCTTACTATTTGAGAATAATTCGTTAAACTCAAATTAGCGTCAGGACTACCTCCGCTATGACATCCTGTGCAATTGGTTTGAATAATTGGAAGAATATAGGCGTTGAAAGTGTAATTAACGGTGTCGCATCCAACGCAATTGTTAAATTTTGCTCCTTGTTTTATCCAAGTTCGTATAGCGTTAATTTGAGCAGCGGTAAGAGCAGAACTGGGTGGTGGCGGCATTATTTTATCTGGGTCGGACTCATTGATAACTTCCATTAATTCACTGTTATTAGCATTCCCAAGATCAATAATGTCTGAATTCAAAAGAGAGTAGTAGTCTGTTACAACAATACCCTCTCTGTGTGACCCTTCGTCGTGACATCCGGACATACCACAATTCGAAACCAATAATGGTAGAATGGTGTTTCCAAAGTAAACGGTATCGGGATCACAGTTCTCTGCCCATGTTCCGTCTAAATCAGGCGGCGGCTCGTGCTTACAAGAAACAAGGGTAAGGAGAGTTAAACCAGCGAAGAATGGAAAGAGTTTTTTCATTGTCACAAATTTACGACTTTGAATTTGCTGGGATGAAACAATTATCAGTTGAATAGAAGTTTGAGATTAAATATCCCAAGTAATTGTCAGTTCATCGCTTGTTGGATGAGCTTGACACGCCAAGATGAATCCTTGCTCCACTTCTTTAGGGGTTAAAGCGTGGTTAGCATCCATGCGCGCGGTTCCTGAAAGAACTTTGCATTGACAGGTTGTACATACACCACCTTGACAAGAATAAGGGGCGTCTAATCCTGCGTCAATAGCAGCATTCAAAATGGTTTCTCCATCTGGATTAATTTCTAATTCAATGGTTTTTTTGTCTAACGTGATAGATACTTTGCTCATCTCTTTATTTGATTAATGTTGAAATTTCATTTGTTAAATTCTCTTCGCTCCAATTCCAGCTGCCTAAATCACTCTTCACAATCTCGTGCTTTTCATTCAGCAAGTACGTGACAGGTATGGAATAAACATTTACATCTTTCAGCTTGTTCACTCGGTAGATGTTGAATCCATATCGTTCGTGAAATGTCTTAACCTGATCTTCTCGATCTTCTGTAATAAACACAAAGTTAATCTGTCTTCCTACCGGAGTTTCCATAAATGCTTTTATTTCGGGAAGTTCTCGAAGGCATGGTCCGCACCAAGAAGCATAAAAGTGAACAACAGTTGCTCCGCCTGTGAGTTCTGCTAGTTTGTGCTGCCCCCCCGCACTATCAAAAACTAAAATAGAGTCTTGTTCGAGAGTAGGTACTGTTTTATATCTGAAATACATAAAAACGCCCGCACCTATTAGTGCTAACCAAAGAAGTCTTTCAATAGATAAAACGCGAGCGAACTTTCTTGAATACCAATTGCTCATGACTAATTAATTTAATCTAGTTCTAGATTTTCCACTTCTATTTCAAGTTCTCCAAGTGCGGCTAGGTATTCTTGAAATTCAGTCATGGACATGGGTTTGTAGTCAGCTGGCACCTCGAAAATTTCCGGACTTAAATTCCCAGGTATAATTTCGCTCAATTCCCAAAATGAATTTTTGTCCTGCTGAATGGAAACGATTAATCCTGGAGCAGAGGCTGTTTCAAATAGAAATGGGATTGTAGCGTATGACGTCGTATACCGCACATAAGTGGTATCAGTTTTTTGCTCATCTGATTTGCTTAATATGAACCCTGATTTGCATTCAAGTCCCGCAATGGTTAACTTTTTCGAGCCTTTTTCTGATAAGAAGGACTTTGTTTTTTCAATTTGAAAAAAGTTTTCACTTTTAGCAACAGCCATTTTAACGTTCGAGATGTTAGCCAGAATGGTTGCTTCCTTTGATTTTAAATTTACAAGCAGAGAATATCTTACTGGCGCAATTGAGTCTTCATTTCCGACAATTTCACCCCGCCATAAATTTCCCTTTATGGAATATTTAATGTGTGAGATGCTGCTCGATTTTTCTATTCCATTGTAGGTGTTAAGCTCATAAACTAAAACACCCTCGAATGCTTTGCTCTGTCCGAACGAGCATAGTTGAATGCACAGGAGAGCGACAAGTAATGTGATTCTTTTCATTAGTAATTCAAGATCTCGGCAATAACAGTACTTACTTTTTCTGCATTCGGAAGTAGTGCAGCCTCCAAATCACTGTTCAACGGAATAGCCGGAGTAGGAACACTTCCATAGGTCTTAACCGGAGCATCCAAATACTCAAAGCAGTTCTCGGAAATTTTTCCCGCAAGGGCTTGAGCGAAACTGTTCATTGCGGGTTCCTCGGTTAAAACCAAGCATCTTCCACATTTCTTAACTGCCGCAAACACGGCGTCTTCGTCCAATGGCATTAAGGTGCGCAGATCTACAATTTCAATTTGTTGATCGAAGTTCTTCGCAGCATTCAACGCCCAATGCACGCCCATTCCGTAGGTGATCACTGCGATTGAATTTTCGTTGTTGGAAGTAAGAACAGTATTCGCTTTTCCAAGTGGAACAATGTAATCTTCTGAAGGCTCTATTGTGCGTGCCATATCGGTGCCTTTCACCTTCGACCAGTACAACCCTTTGTGTTCTAACATAACAACGGGATTCGGATCGTAGAACGCAGCTTTCAGAAGACCTTTTAAGTCGGCGCCATTGCTCGGATAAACCACTTTAATTCCGCGAATGTTGCACAGCACACTTTCTACACTGCTGCTGTGGTAAGGGCCTCCGCTGCCGTATGCGCCAATGGGCACACGCACAAGCGCTTGAACATTCCATTTTCCATTTGTTAAATAATAACTGCGAGCCGCTTCTGTAAACAATTGGTTCAGGCCAGGCCAGATATAGTCTGCGAATTGAACTTCCACAATCGGCTTCAATCCGGCAACACTCATTCCAACAGTACTTCCAATAATAAATGCTTCTTGAATGGGTGTGTTGAAGACGCGATT